>NZ_JBFUGK010000085.1:0-807 GCF_056402935.1 Polaromonas sp. P3_B1 | reverse complement strand
CTTGTCGAGCAGGCCCTTGCCGTCAAACGGTTTGGTGAGGTAGGTGAACACGCCTCGCTCGGTGGCTTCGACGGCGTCGGGGATAGTGCCGTGCGCGGTCAGCAGGATCACCGGCAGGGAAGGATGCTGCTGCCGGATGTCGTCGAACAGCGCCAGGCCGTCCTTGCCGGGCAGGCGCACGTCGCTGAGCACCAGCTGCGGCCGCTCGATGTGAAGCTGGGTCAGCGCCGCTTCGGCCGAGGTGGCCGTGGTCACGCGGTAGCCTGCCGCGGTGAGCCGCATGGTCAGCAGGCGCAGCATGTCCGCATCGTCGTCCACGACGAGCAGGTGGGGAGAGATTTCGCTGCCGATGTCGTTCATGGCGCGGCGGGGCGGGGTCTGCCGGCGGCGGGCGCCGAGGCCGGCGCCGCTGGCGGGCGGCTCGTGAGGCTGCGTTCAATGGCCTTGAGCGCTTCGAGCCGTTCATTGGTCTGGTCCAGCCGGCGCTGCACATCGCGCAATTGCTGGTTCTGCTTTTCCAGTTGCTCCTCCAGCCGTCGCTGGTCGCCGTAGCGCGATGCCAGCAAGCGGGCCAGCGGATGCAGCGCCTTGGCGTCGGCATTGCCGAGCACGCGGGCGAGCAATTCCTGGGCGCGTATCAGCTCGGGCAGCTGGCGCAGCTGGCTCAGCACGAGCGACAGCTGGAGCTGGGCCTCAGGGCTGGCCGCGTCGCCAAGCCGGCCGGCTTCCTGGGTGAGTTCAGCCGGTTGCATGAGGCGCACGCGTTCGGCGTAGGCCAGCATGCGCAGTGTCATGCCGCTGGCAAAC
>NZ_JBFUGK010000084.1:0-946 GCF_056402935.1 Polaromonas sp. P3_B1 | reverse complement strand
TGCTCTGGCTGCTGCTTTTGCTTTCGCTTTCAGAAGTGCCGTAGCTGATGTTGATGGTGACGTCAGTTGCCGCATCCTTGTTGAAGTTGCCCGAGGCGTCGGTCATGCCCTTGTAGGTGTTGTAGCCCTTGAAGGCTGCCGCCGCGCCGGCCAGTGCCTGCATGCGGCCGTCGCTGGTGTTGCTGGCAGCGTCCGCCATCTGCTGGCCGGTTTCCACGGCGCTGAGGAGGGGGCTGCTGACGCTGAAGGTGAGGGCCGATTGTTTGAATTTGTCTTCGGTCTCCTGGCGGCTGGTTTCGCGGGCCTCGGTGATGTCGACCTTCTTGGCCAGGATAGTGACGTCGCCTGCGGGGGCCATCACATCGCTGCCGACCTGTTTGTAGGCCTCGCCGGCTTGCAGGGTGACGTTGCCGGCGATGCTGCCCACGGTGCTGGCCGCGGCGCTGGTGCCTTGCGCCTTCTGCTGCGTGGATCGCTCTTGCGTGCCGATGCTGATGCCGCCGCCGTCATCGAGCAGGCCGTCTTGTTTTCTTGCCTGGAAAGAGTTGGAGCTGCTGGTGTTGGTGACGGCCTCGATGCTGAGGTTGTTACCGGCCGCCAGCGTGGTGGCGGTGTCGCTGATGACGCTGGAGCCTTTGACACTGATGTCATTACCCRCCACCACGGTGACGGTGTTACCGCTCAGGGATGAGCTGATCGCTTTGCCGGCGGATGCGCTTTGCCGCACTTCCGTGCTGCCTGAGCTGAACGCGTCCGAGTCTTCCACAAAGGTGGCGGTGGCCAGCGAGCTCTGCGACTTGCCGGCATTGATGTTGACGTTGTTGCCGGCGCTGGCGACCAGGGCGCCCTGCTGGCTCGTCACGCTGGCTGCCGTGGCGTTGATGTCTTTGCCGGCGACGAGGCTGAGGTTGCCGGTGGCGCTGAGCTGGCTGCCGACGTCCTGGCT
>NZ_JBFUGK010000083.1:0-1117 GCF_056402935.1 Polaromonas sp. P3_B1 | reverse complement strand
TCCCCCAGCGGGGGAAGGAGTAAAAACCCCGCCCTCCAAAACCCCCAATGCCCTCATAATTTCCCTGTCTACTAAAGGACTACAAATGCCAGCGCAGGCCCCACCCGCGCGGCAATGACAACAACACCATTTCCTTGGAGGGAAAAAACCATGATGAGTTTGGGATTGAAGGCGCTCGCCGCCAGGCTGGCCCTGGGCATGTTTGTTTTGTTCGCGGGCGGCCAGGCCATGGCTGCGGGCTCGCTGGCCATCGATTCGCTGCAGGGCGAAAAATACGGCTTCTCGTTCAACCACCCCAGCACCGACCAGGCCGACGCGCGCGCCATGCGCGAATGCGGCAGCGACTGCGCCATCGTGCTGCGCTTTGGCGGCGGCCAATGCGGCGCCTATGCCGCCGACCAGGCCAAGGGCTCCAACGCCTACGGCTGGGGCACGGCCGCCAACAGTTCCAACGCCCAGGCGCGCGCCATGTCTGAATGCCGCGAAAAAGGCGGCTCCAGCTGCAAGGTGCGCTCCTGGGGTTGCGATGGCACCAAGACCTCGGTCGAGGCCGCGCCCACGCTCCCGGCCAACAACAGCAACAGCAGTAGCAACCACAAGCCGGCGGCCAGTGGCGGCTTCGCCATGCTGGGCGAATGGCTGGTCGATTACGTCTCGCCCACCGGCTACACCGCCAACGGCAGCCTGCGCGTGACCCAGAGCACGGGCAACAACAGCTACCGCGGCGTGCTGGTGCTGGCTTTCGTCAACAGCGAAGGCGTGGCCAAACGCGTGCAGCAGGATGTGGCGGTTACGGTGCAGGGCAACACCGTGGTCGTCAATGGCAGCAACCCGGTCTACCTGCAGGGTACGGGCGTCTACAACGCCGACAACTACACGCTGAACATTGCCAGCTCGAATTTGATGCGCGGCAATAACTCGGATTCCAAGGGCGTGGGTGGCGCAGTGGTCATCAGTAGAAAGTAGGCGTTTAAGTACTGTCCCCGTTTCACTCCCTCCCCCGCTGGGGGAGGGTGGGGKGGGGSCCAACCGGCCTCCGCACAGGCGCAGCGCAACATCAAGCACCGCCGGCCCCCATCCCAGCCTTCCCCCAGCGGGGGAAGGAGTAAATACGGCT
>NZ_JBFUGK010000082.1:0-1598 GCF_056402935.1 Polaromonas sp. P3_B1 | reverse complement strand
CCATCTACCACCGCGACCAGGTGCTGGAACTCACGCCGCGCGAGCTGGCCCTGTTACAGACACTGATCGGCAAGCTGGGCCACGCCGTGTCCAAGGAACGCCTCTTCGAGCTGGTGTTCCCGGGCGAAACCGACGTGCAATACGAGGCCGTCGAAGTGGTGGTCTACCGCCTGCGCAAAAAACTGGCCCAGACCGGCGTCACCCTGGTCACGCTGCGCGGCCTGGGCTACCTGCTGAAAGTGGATGCATGAGCGGCCGGGAGCCCGAGCCGCTGGAGCGAGCTGCGCCAGCAAGCCCGGCAGCGCAGGAAGCTACCGTCCAGCGGGCTATCTCCCTTAGACGGTATCTGCTGACCGGCATCCTGCTACCCGTCGGCCTGCTGATCATCGTGAACACCGCCAGCCTATACCGCCAGGCGCTGGCCGCGGTGAACACCGCCTACGACCGCACCCTGCTGGCCTCGGCCAAATCCATCGGCGAGCAGCTGGACGTGACCGGCTACGACGAACAGTCGCAGCTGCGCGTGACCGTGCCCTATGCCGCGCTGGAGGCCTTCGAGGCCGACAACCAGAGCCGCCTCTTCTACCGCGTCTCCAGTCTTAAGGGAGAACTGGTCTCGGGCTTTGAGCAACTGCCTTTCTGGCGCGGCGAAATTCCCATACGCCCACCGTATTCGGCGCTGGTCGATTTTTACGACGACGTGTTCCGCGAAGACCCGGTTCGTGTGGCCGTGCTACTGCAGCCCGTGGCCAGCGGCAAGGGCCGCGCCATGGCCGTGGTGCAGGTGGCCGAGACCCTGGAGCTGCGCAAGACGCTGGCGCGCAAGATCCTCTTTGACACCTTGTGGCGCCAGGCCGTCCTGCTGGCGGTGATCGCCCTGGTCGCGGTGGTGGTGGTGCAGCGCGCCACCCGGCCGGTGCGCCGCCTGAGCGCTGAACTGAAAGCGCGCCCCGAGGGCGACCTGACGGCGATTGCCGCGCCCGAAGCGCCGCGCGAACTGCTGCCGTTGATAGAGGCGACCAACCAGGTGATGGGCCGGCTGCAGCACCTGCTGGACAACCAGAAGCGCTTTGTGCGGGACGCTGCCCATCAGCTGCGCACGCCGCTGGCGGTGCTCAAGGTGCAGGTACAGTCGGCGCTGCGCGGCGACATGGAAGCGCGCGACGCGCTCGGCGAGATCAACCAGACCGTGGACCGCGCCACCGTGCTGGCCAACCAGATGCTGGCCCTGGCCAAGGTGGAGCAGCTGCGCCAGCAGGCCGACCTGCAGGCCATCGACCTGGCGCAGGTGGTCCGCTCGGTGGCGCTGGACCTCTCGCCGCTGATCGCCGAAAAAGACATCGACTTCGAGATTGAAACCGTGCCCGCCCAGGTCAGGTCGCATGAGTGGATGCTGGGCGAACTCACGCGTAACCTGCTGCACAACGCCATCAAGCACACGCCGGCCGGCGGCCCGCTGGCCGTGCGTATCGTGCGCGACGCCAGCTTTGTCGCGATGACCCTCAGCGACAGCGGACCCGGCGTGTCGGCCGAGCTGTCGGCGCGGCTGTATGAGCCGTTTTCGGCAGGCGACGTGCGCCACGGCTCCGGCCTGGGGC
>NZ_JBFUGK010000081.1:0-1813 GCF_056402935.1 Polaromonas sp. P3_B1 | reverse complement strand
GGGAGGCTGGAAGTGGACGTCGTTATCCATTGATCCGCCGGGCAGCGGCTCATACGTAGGTACAGGCCGCGCCTTGCCCGGCCGTCGTTAGCCGGACGGATCACTTAAAGCAACTACTGTGCCGTTGGGAATGTGGTCTGAAATCGGCTGTTTTGCCCCCGCATGCGCCGGCAAGCCGGGTTCATTGCCCCAAATGCGTGCGCCGGGCCGTGGCGGCTCAACATTTTGGTGCCTACTTCACCAGCTCCAGCACCTCGGCTTTTTTCTTCTTGAGCAGCAGCACCAGGAACTTCGCGGGCTGGGTGGTGCTGGCGTTGCGGCCCACGGTGTGGACGTCGTTGGGACCTTCATAAAAGCTCTGGCCGGCCGTCAAGGTGACCTCCTTGCCGCCCTTGACCTGCATCACGATGGAGCCCTCGAGCACATAGACAAAGGCGTGGGCGTGGTGGCGATGCACCGGGTCGGCGGCGCCGGGGGCGTAGTCGACGGTAATCATCAGGCCTTCCTTGCCGGGAAGATCGGACAGGTCCTTGGCCATAACCGGCTTGACGGTCACGCCCTCGGGGCCGGCGGCCATGGTGGGCTGGGCGAGCAAGGCGGCGCTTGCGAGAAACAGGGAAATGCTGGTCTTGTTCATGATGGGTTTCTTCATAGGGTTGCGGGGTGGCTCAGGAGTGAGCCGCACCTGCCCTTATGACGATTGGCAGCACCGGTTTGTGACGCCTCTTGCTCCTTCCCCCGCTGGGGGAAGGTKGGGATGGGGGCTCGCGKCRGTTGAAATTTCACYCRRAGGTGTTTAAGGGCCGCTGGCCCCCACCCCTGCCCTCCCCCAGCGGGGGAGGGAGCAAGAGCGGCGCTTGGATTTGCTTCTTCCCCCAGTGGAAGAAGGAGTAGCGGCTTATTTCGCGGGCTGGGATTTGAACCAGTCCTCGAAGCCAATGCCACCCAGGCGCGCCTTGCCCACCGGCACCAGGGTGTCGTCTTTGAGCCCGGCGCCGAAGTAGCGTGCCTGTGGATCGGCGACGACCTTGCGCGGGTCATTGCTTGCCGTCAGGAAGCGCTGGACGAGGTCTGACAGGCGAACCTTTTCCGGGCCGGCGATCTCGACCGTGCCGTTGGCCGGCGCGCCCAGCGTGAAGTCGGCCATCGCGGCGGCCACGTCGTCGGAGGCAATCGGTTGCACATACGCGGGCGAGAGGCGAACCGTCTGCCCTTCGGTGCCCGATTGCGCGATGCCGCCCAGGAATTCCATGAACTGGGTGGAGTGGACGATGGTGTAGGGCACGCTGGCGGCCCGGATCAGTTTTTCCTGGGCGATCTTGCCGCGGAAATAACCGCTTGCGGCGAGCTTGTCAGTGCCGACGACGGAAAGCGCGATATGGTGCCGCACGCCGGCGGCCGCTTCGGCGGCGAGCAGGTTGCGGCCCGAGGTCTCGAAAAACTCCAGCACGGCCTTGTCTTCAAACGAGGGCGAGTTGGCCACGTCGACCACCACATGGGCGCCCGCGAGGACCTCGGCCAGCCCTTGGCCGGTGAGGGTGTTGACGCCGGATGCCGGCGATGCGGCAACGGCCTCGTGGCCGCGCTGGCGAAGGATGTTGACGAGTTTGGATCCGATGAGGCCCGAGCCTCCGATGACGACGATTTTCATGTGTGTACTTCCTGGTCAAGGGTAGAGGTGGAGTGGCTCGAAATTGAGCACCCTGCCTCTATGACGATTGACGCTGCCCGTTTGTGACGCCAGCGCCCTGCCCTCACTCTTGCCTTCTGCCTCTTGCTCCTTCCCCCTCTGGGGGAAGGTGGGGATGGGGGC
>NZ_JBFUGK010000080.1:0-2201 GCF_056402935.1 Polaromonas sp. P3_B1 | reverse complement strand
GCGCAGAGACAAGCGGATCAGGGCAAAAACGTGTCTGAGCGAAGCGAGTTGTTTTTGACCCCGCTTGGCTCGAGCACCGCAGGTTGCCCGTAGCGCAGCGCAGGGACCCAGACTGCGGGTCGCCTTTTCTTTGGTGACTTTCTTTTGGCGAAGCAAAAGAAAGTTACTGGCCGCCGGGCCACTCCCGGCCAGCTGAACTAAAAAGAGAAAGGAGGAGGAAGAGCGCGCTCAGCCGGAGGAAGACCCGGGCAACCTCCTCAAGGCGCTCCGAAGCCAAATCGGGAAAACACCTCCTGCGCGGTTGCCGACAGCAAAAAGTCGGCAAACCTCCCAGCCGCAGCATCCCCGCTTCGCGCGGTCAGCCCGTAAGCGGCGCTGACCTGCAGGGCCGCCGGCATCTGCACCACATTCATGCGCGGCACTTCTTTGCGAACCGCCACCGCATTGGTGTAGTAAGTCAGGAAGAGGTCGGCGCGGCCTTCAGTGATCAACCACTCATAGGTACTTCGGCCGGCCGGCGGCTGGGGTGCCTCGGGCGAACCGGTGAGCTTGAGCGCCTTGGCGTCCAGTGCCGCATAGGCGCCGGGCTTCAGCGCCTCGGCTTTTCGGAACACCTCCCAGGCATAGTCACCCGAGGGGTCCGCCTTGGGCGTGGAAGTGCCCAGCTTGACGGCCGGGTCCAGCATCAGGTCGAGCAGTTTTCCGGGCTCGGCATTGAGCTGCGGCACGGCGAGTGCACACAGCTGGTTGCGCACAAACAGCATGGGTGGCGCCCATTGGCCGCCCGCCATGGCATGCAGGCGCTGCGGGTGTTGCGTATCGGCCGAGGCAAATACCTGTGCCGGCTCGCCCTTTTCAATGCGCTCGCGCAGCAGGCCGGAGGCGCCAAAGGTCAGCTGGGTTTTAAGGCCTGTGCGGGATTCATAAACCCGGGCAACTTCGGCAAGCGCTTCACGCAGGCTGCCCGCCGCATACACGCGCAGAGGCGCGGCATCAACGACAACTGGTGCGGACGACTGCGCATGCACCATATTCAGACCTCCTGAAAAAACAACTACCGCAGCAGCCCATACCAGCAGGCGCCGCGGAACCGGCCTTGGCCTGTCCTGAGCCTGTCGAAGGGCCGGGCCGGAGGCGCCGCCCCCTCGAGGGGGGAACAAGCTACACGCAGTGAGCTTGGACAGGGGGGAGCTCATCTTGCGTTGGGGAAGAACAGTTGTTCGCCACCTATCTTGTAGCTGGCAACCACCGCCTGGCCCGCGGGCGAAATCACCCAGTCGACAAACTTCTGCGCCTCCACCACTTTGACCTGCGGATGCTTGGCAGGATTCACCACCATCACGCCGTACTGATTGAACAGCCGCGTGTCGCCTTCGACCAGCACGGCCAGGTCCCCGCGGTTCTTGAAAGACAGCCAGGTGCCGCGGTCGGCCAGTACATAGCCGCCGCTGCTGGCCGCGATGTTGAGCGCCGGGCCCATGCCGCAGCCGCAGGCTTTGTAGTTGGCAAAGGCCGGCTTGTCGGCCGGCGTGTCTATGCCGGCGGCCTTCCAGTAGCGCAGCTCGGCGGCGTGGGTGCCGCTCTTGTCGCCGCGCGAGACGAAGTTGGCGTTCGCCGCGCTGAGTTTTTTCAGGGCTTCGACGATGTCCTTGCCTTTGGCTTTGGCCGGGTCGGCCATAGGACCTATCAGCACGAAGTCGTTGTACATGACCGGAAAGCGCTTGACGGCAAAGCCTTCGGCGACGACCTTCTCTTCGGCGACCTGGTCGTGCACAAACAGCACGTCGGCATCACCTCGCCGGCCCATGTCGATGGCCTGGCCGGTGCCCACGGCCACCACTTTCACGTCTATGCCCGTAGCCTTCTTGAACTCGGGCAACAGGTGCGAGAACAGGCCCGACTGCTCGGTCGAGGTGGTGGACGCCATCACGATGGACGTTTGCGCCATGGCCAGCGTGGCCGACAAGGCCAGCGGGGCGATCAGCAGCGCCCAAAGAACCTGTTTACGGTCCAAACGGGGCCGCGTTGGGGTGCAATCGGGATGAGTGGGCCGACCGGGCACGCCGCATGGGCTAATGCCCATGCAAGGGCCTGGGTGGCTCAATCGCCCGATTTCACCCCAACCCGGAGGGCAAGCGCCTTCTCGGGCGGTCTGCGGCGTTGCGGCGCTAACCCATAGCGATGCTATGGGTGTCGCACCG
>NZ_JBFUGK010000079.1:0-2699 GCF_056402935.1 Polaromonas sp. P3_B1 | reverse complement strand
GTTCTATCGCCTGCCTGAAGTGCGTCAGAGCATTTTCATGCCGGCCTAAGTCATGGAGAACGACACCCAAGTGGACATGGGCATCAAAGTGATCGTTGGAGATTGCAAGCGCCTGCGTCAAACACTCAACTGCGCGATCGAGCTGACCGCAATTCTGCAAGGTGATCCCCAGGTTGTAGTGCACATCAACCAATGCGGGATTGATCTCAAGCGACCGGGCATAGCTTGCAATCGCATCGTCAGACTGTCCCAACTCCTTCAAGGCGCTTCCGAGATTTCCGTGTATCTCCGCTATTGAGGGGTCGATTTTCAAGGCGCGTCGATAACTTTCTGCGGCCTTCTCGAATTCGCCCAGATCCTGAAGCGCAATACCCCGGTTGTGGTGCGATTCAACGAGGTCAGGCTTTAATGCCACAGCCCGGTCAAAACTGGAGATCGCGTTCTCCAGCTGATTGATTTCCATCATGCCGATGGCAATGCTGTGGTGAAGCTCTGCCGAATCAGGATTCAGTTCAGCGGCCCGCATGTAAGACGCAGCGGCGTCGCTCGCCTTCCCAAGCCGGCCCAGTGCCGCGCCCAGGGTCAGGTATGCATCTGAAAAATCGGGTTTGAGTGCGATGGCTTGACGGCAAGCGGTTTCCGCAGCTTGCGCATTTCCCAGGCGCAAGTGGGCGCTCCCCATGTTGTAGTGGGCCGCCGCCGAGTCCGGCTTCAATTCCACGGCCTTCACGTAGGACGAGAGCGCGCTGGCCGCATCGCCACGGTCGAGAAGAATGTTGCCTCGACAAAAGTGCGCCCGAGCCAGACCAGGCATCAGAAGAATGGCCGCGTCGTAACAGTCCAATGCGGCATCCAGTTCTCCTTGTTTTTCAAGCGCTGCGCCTTGTTCGAGCTTTTCCTCGGCGCCTTGCTGGTCATCGGCTGGCTTGCGGGCTTTCACACCGGCAGGTGCAAGCGTTCCTTTGCTGAATCGATCAAAAAGCCCCACCGGTTGCCTTTCAAATTGGGAAAGAGGTCACTTGGCTTGACCTTCGCACCATGTGACCCACATGTTGCGCAGGGCTGCCTCAAAGTGGGTGGCAAAGCGAGGGGCGTCAAAGATGGGGGATGCCAGGACTTGGGCGCGCAAGCCGGCGCGCAGGTCGGCGAGGGCGTGCAGGTTCCGGGCGTGCGCGGCGGCGCGGGCCACATAGTCATCGGCGTCGGCGGCAATCCAGTCGGGCAGGCCGGCGTTCATCAAAAGTCCTACCCCCTGTCGCGACAGGAAGCGCTCACCCTGCAGCGTCAGCACAGGCACCCCCATCCATAGCGCCTCGACGGTGGTGGTGCCGCCCGGGAAAGGGAAGGGGTCAAGGGCTATGTCCACCCGCTGGTAGGCCTCCAGGTAACTGCCCCTGGGCACATAGCCCTCAAAGACCAGCCGCCCCGAATCAATGCCGTGAAGGGCAAAGCGCTCACAAGTGCGCTGCCGTACGGAGGCTTCGCCCAGTTGCTGGTACTTGAGGAAAAGACGGCTGCCCGGCACCGCGTGCAGCACACGTGCCCACAACGCGACCACGGCATCGTTCATCTTGCTCAGGTTGTTGAAGCAGCCGAAGGTGATGTGGCCGTTGGCCAGCGCGGGCAAGGCGCCGACCTCGACCTGCGCGTCTGGCGGCGTGAAACACAGGCGGGTTTGGGGCAGGCGCCATATCTGCTCGCTGAAATGAGCCTCCTGATCGGGCAGAAGGGTCCAGGGGTCGGCGATGAAATAGTCCATGGCAGCCACCCCCGTGGTCGCAAAGTAGCCCAGCCAACTGACCTGCACAGGCGCCGGCTTCCAGGCAAACATGGGCAGCCGGTTGTGCGCTGTGTGCCCCGACAGGTCCACCAGGATATCGATACCGTCCTCCCGGATGCGTTGCGCCAGCGCCTCATCGGACAGTCCCACCGCCGAGTGCCAGCCCAGGCAGCAGGCCCGCAGCCGCTGGCTGACCTCGTCGTACTGGGGCTGGCAGGAGTAGGCGAACAGCTCGAGTTCGCCCGAGGCTTGTGGAGAGACAAGCGCGGCCAGCACGCCCTCGAGGAAATAGCCCACGGGATGGTTGCTCAGGTCGCCCGAGACGAAGCCCACGCGCAAAGGCCTTTGGGGATCGGGTGAGTTGGGCCAGTCTCTGTAGGGTCGGGCCTGGCGCTCCACCATCTCACCGAAGCGCCGCGCATCCGCCAGCAACTGCTCCGCCGGTTGGTCCGCCACGTAGTTGTGGATGAATAGCAGGTTGTTGTGCGCCAAGGCATAGTCCGGCTTGATTTGCAGCGCGCGCCGAATCCAATCCAGCCCTTCATCGGACCTCCCAAGGTCTTTCAGGGCATGGCCAAGGCTCAGGTGTGCATCCGCATTGTCGGGCTGGATCGCGAGGACTTCCCGGTAGCTCTTGACGGCGGCATCAAGCCGGCCCATTCTTGCCAGTCCAATGCCCAGGTTCAAATGCCCATCAACGTTGCGAGGTTGAAGTTCTATCGCCTGCCTGAAGTGCGTCAGAGCATTTTCATGCCGGCCTAAGTCATGGAGAACGACACCCAAGTGGACATGGGCATCAAAGTGATCGTTGGAGATTGCAAGCGCCTGCGTCAAACACTCAACTGCGCGATCGAGCTGACCGCAATTCTGCAAGGTGATCCCCAGGTTGTAGTGCACTGATCCCCAGGTTGTAGTGCAC
>NZ_JBFUGK010000078.1:0-3422 GCF_056402935.1 Polaromonas sp. P3_B1 | reverse complement strand
CCCGTTTCACTCCCTCCCCCGCTGGGGGAGGGTGGGGTGGGGGCCAACCGGCCTTTAAACAGGCGCAGCGCAACATCAAGCACCGCCGGCCCCCATCCCAGCCTTCCCCCAGCGGGGGAAGGAGCAAAACCCGGATAAAACCACCCCCAACAAGCCAAAAAAATCCGCCAAACCCCCTCTTGAAATTTTTTGGCGAATTCCTAATTCCTCCATCCGGGCGCCTCGCCAATGGGCCGGCGCCATTCCGATGATCGTGTTCAACCGAATGGAGGTAATCGCCATGTTTCGATCCCTGTTTCCCTACGACCCGTTCGGAGAGATGGACCGCCTGCAACGCGAAATTCAGCAGGCGCTCGACCTGTCTCCCAACATCCGTGGCTTCGGCCGCGGCGGCTTTCCTGCCCTCAACATCGGCGGCACGCCGCAGACGGTGGAGGTCTATGCCTTCGCACCCGGCGTCGATCCCAAGACCCTGCAAATCGACCTGGAGCGCGGCATGCTCACCATTGCCGGCGAGCGCAAGTCCGGGCTGCCCGAGGCCGGCAAGCAAGCCACGCTGCACATCAACGAGCGCTTTGCCGGCAGCTTCCGCCGCGTGATCAGCCTGCCCGAAGACGCCGACCCCGATGCCGTCGATGCCAGCTTCAAGGACGGGCTGCTGCACATCAGCATCCAGCGCCGCGCGGCCGCACAGCCCCGCCGCATCACCATCCACTGACTGAAGGACTGAGAGACAGACCAAAAGGAGCTCAACCATGTTCGGTAAATCCACCCCAACCACTACGAGCAACGACACCGGCCGCAATGTCGGCAACTTCAACAACAACAGCGGCAACAACGGCAACGCCATACAGAACAGCGCCTCGTCCACCGAGGTCACGCGGCAGCAAGGCCAGCGCGCCCGCTACAACGCCAACGCCACGCTCACGCCACCCGTCGACGTGGTGGAGGACAGCACCGGCATCACCCTGTATGCCGACCTGCCCGGCGTGCCCAAAGAGAACCTCAAGCTGCAGGTCGAGGCCGACACGCTGACCATTGAGGCCGAGTCCGCCCTGGCCGCGCCCGAAGGCCTGCAGTCCAGCCACACCGAGGTGGGCCTGGGACGTTTTCACCGCGTCTTCAGCCTCAGCAAAGAGCTGGACACCGAGAACGTGACGGCCGAGCTGGCCCACGGCGTGCTCAAGCTGCGCATCCCCAAAGCCGCGCACGCCCAGCCACGGCGGATTAACGTCAAGGTGGCTTGAGGCTTGCTCCCTCCCCCGCTGGGGGAGGGCAGCGGTGGGGGCCGGCCCGACCGCACCGTTTTCTCTTTCCCTCCCCCGCTGGGGGAGGGTAGGGTGGGGGCCGGCACAGCCTTCGAGCAAGCACGGCGAAACCATCACACGCCGCCGGCCCCCATCAGCGCCGCGCAACATCCTGCGCAGCCAGCCCTCACCCTAACCCTCTCCCAGAGGGAGAGGGAAAGAGAGGGGACAAAATGCACCCATCCACCTTCTCCTACACCCCCGCGGATGTCCCGCCGATAGGCCGCGCCCGCAACGCCCGCGACGCTATCAGGGCAGGTAACGGACCGGCCGCATGGGCCGCCCCGACCCGCAAGCGCCCCACCCACCCAGCAGGAGAAACAACATGACCATACTCTGGACCATCCTCATCGGCTTTCTGATCGGCCTCGTCGCCAAATTCCTCATGCCCGGCCGCGACCCCGGCGGCTTCATCATCACCGTGCTCATCGGTATCGCCGGCTCCTTTGTCGCGAGTTATGTCGGCGCCGCCATGGGCTGGTACCGGAACGGCGAGACAGCCGGCTTCATCGCCGCCGTGCTCGGCGCCATCGTGCTGCTGCTGATTTACCGCATGGTCACGGTCAGGCGCTAGGCCGGGTTTGATCCCCTCTCCTGATTGACTCCCTCCCCCGCTGGGGGAGGGTTGGGGTAGGGGCCAGCAGCCTTCGAACAAGCACCGCGAAGACACACGCCGCTTCTCTCCCCGATGGGGTCCCCTCTCCCCCTGGGAGAGGGTTAGGGTGAGGGCCAGCGGCCTTCAAACAAGCGCAGCGAAACCACACGCGCCGCCGGCCCCCATCCCCACCTTCCCCCAGCGGGGGAAGGAGCCCTAGGGCCTCTTCCCGCCAGCTTCAGCCAGCGGGTCCGCATGCCGATGCACCAGCTTCCACGCATCCCCCTCCAGCCGAAATACCTCCGTCACCCGCAGCGTCATAGGCACCGCATCGGCCTTGCCCTTTATCTGCGCCTGCGCCTTCTGGTAGCCCGTCCAGTAAGCGACGGTATCGCCGGCCCCCATGTCCAGGATCTCAAACTCGGATGTGCTGCCCGGCCCAAACATCTGGGCGTCATGCTCATAGCGTGACCACACCGCGTCCGCACCCTGCACCGCCCCACCGCCTGGCCCCATAAACGTGGCCGGCGATGCATGCGCGACCACACGCGCAAGCGGCGCGGCATTGCCGCTGACATACGCGCTCGCGGCATGCTGGCGGGTTTTCATAAAGGATTGGAAGTCCTGGTGCTGGCTCATGGCTTGTCCCCTTAAAAGGACCAAGGTAAGGCTGGCGCGCGGGGCGTGGCGTAGGACAAGGGATGAGGGGGAAAGCGGAGAAGTCGGACGGGGCAATTGTTTTGGTGAATATTCACCTGGGAAAGGAAGGCGTTTTAGCTCCTTGAACCACAGAAGCACCCTAGTCGCAACGCCACTTCGGGGCCATGATGCCTGTCACAAAGTGTTAGCAACTTCCGAACGGCCAATGGACTCCGCAACTCTCTCCTCGATTTCAACCACCTTGGGCATTCTTGCGCCGGCATGCATGGGCGGACTCTTCGTCTGGGTCGCGTTGCGCACGCGTTCTCGCCACACATTGTTCTATCGCATGTGGCAGCTGATTCACGGCAGCCAAGAAATCAGCGACCCGGAGATTCGAGCCTATGTCAGCGAGCAAAACAGTCTGATGACCTTTCGGTTCATAGCTGGAGTACCCGTAAGGACTTTGGAGAGCGCGCATCACCTGATCCAATGGACGAAGCTCCGCGATGTGGACATGTTTGTTCTTCGAATAGCAGGAGATTATTTCGATCCAGATTTGCGACAGATTCGAACTCATAAACTTCCTTACCGAATCACTCAGTGGACAAAGGCAAGCCTCGTTGCGCTGAGTGTTGAATTCCGTCGAAATCTGACCCACTTAGCGCAGTAATTTCCATCCAAAACTGACCCACGTAGGCACTACCCTGCTTGTTTTAAAAGCAGGGGAAATTAGGAGTGATAGACGTGGCGACATTGAATGTCATCAGGCGATGGGCATTGAGGGATCAGATGTCCATCCGCGAGATCTCAAGGCGTACAGGCCTGGCTCGCAACACAGTGAAGAAGCACCTGCGATCGGAAGAGAGCGAGCCCAGCTA
>NZ_JBFUGK010000077.1:0-3785 GCF_056402935.1 Polaromonas sp. P3_B1 | reverse complement strand
CTTCCGTGCTGCCTGAGCTGAACGCGYCCGAGTCTTCCACAAAGGTGGCGGTGGCCAGCGAGCTCTGCGACTTGCCGGCATTGATGTTGACGTTGTTGCCGGCGCTGGCGACCAGGGCGCCCTGCTGGCTCGTCACGCTGGCTGCCGTGGCGTTGATGTCTTTGCCGGCGACGAGGCTGAGGTTGCCGGTGGCGCTGAGCTGGCTGCCGACGYCCTGGCTCTGGGAGAAGCGGGTGTAGTTGCGCTCGTCGCGGGTGGCGTCGACGCTGTCGGACTTGGTGACCGTGTTCAGGTTGATGTTGTTACCGGCCTGCAGCTGGGCGTTGCCCTGGCTGACGCATTCACCAAGGCTTGTACTCAGGCTCTCCCCATAGTTCGGGCATGTGAGGAAAGTTCGCAAAGTTCTCATCCACTCGTTGACGATACTGGCTTAGGTCGGCCGGTCTAAAAGGATCATCAGGGAAAAGTTCGCTCCATAGAAGTAAATAGAACTTTTGCATTTCACGCTTCCAATGCTCCATGTCGTGTGGTTTGAAGCTGGCGTCGCCGTCGATTCCAGGCAACCACACGTTGGCCCATCCGAGTTTTTTAGTTAAGCAATAGCGGCAAGCTTCCTTGCGCAGGGTCTTCCCAGTTTCGGTATCTTTGAAGTGAGGATTCAAATCGACTAGAAGCCATTTACGTATGGCATAAAGTGCCTGCTCTTTGTGAGTTAAATCTAATGAAACCAATTCACTCGCATAGTGATAGTGTTCAGCCACATCTTCCTTGAATGCGGTCATGACCATGTCGGCATGCTTCAGATTGATATCGATCATCGCTTTATCCCCATTTTTAACGGATCAGGCATAGGTTTTCCCTGTAAGACATTGGGATAGGCGGTGTAAGCTTTGCCGGTCTTGAGGTCAATTCCCACCGTCGCACTGTCCGCCCAGCGGTATTCACCTGCTGGAATTCCCGCCACCTGGTTTTTTTTGGTTGCCCCTGTATATCCTTCTCCGACTGGACGATTGAATTGCACTGAGATTTGTCCATTTTGATACGCCCCCGGATTGGCCGCAAAGGCAGCCTCGGCTCGCTGAATAGCTGTTTGCATATCGGTAGCATTAAAAAATTTGGAAGCATCGGCGGGCATACCGCTTCCGCCAGTTTGTGGGTTGGTACCATTCATCGCTCTTTGGTGCTGCTGCTCCAAGGTTGTGCCTGGGCCATGCTTGAGATCATAGTGCGGGTTACTCACCCCATTTGCGGCATCTGCCGCCGCCTTTGCCCTTAAATCCGCTTGCGCTTGAGCATTGGGAACAGGGGCATAGGGATCAAGAGTCCCGTCCCTTCCCAAATTGTTCTCCACTCTTGCGGTTGCGATCGCCTGCGCTTCTGCTTTGGCCGCCGCAGACGTTGCACGAATCTCCTCAACGGCCGATTTGAGCATGTTCAGCCGGCCCGCGATGCTTGCAGCGCTTAGGCCTCTGAGGCCCAATCCGCCTCCCGCCAGGGCCTCGCCCACCCCTTCAATCCATTCACGCTGGTCTGCGGGATTGAGCAGCCCATTGCTACCCATGGCCTTGAGTTGCTCGACGCTTGCCTGCCTTAAGGTGGTGTTCTCCTGATCCAACTGGACTAGCGCAGTAAATATCTGGCCCCGACGCAGAGCTGCCGCGCCGCTGGTGTCGTTTTTGCTGTTAAGTTCCTGCAGTTCCTGGGTCAGCTTGAGTTGAGTACTGAGGTTTTCTCGCCGTTCCTGGCGCAACTCGCCGAGCACACTCCACTGCACGGCCGGAGGTTGTTGCCGCATATTGCGATAGTCTCGAGCGGCGTCGTTGAGAGCCAGATCCGAACCTGTCAGAGCACCAGCATTCGAACCATTTAACCCGGCAATAGTCTGGCCACCAACCGGTTTGAAGGCAGACTGGTACGCCCTATCCAACGCGGCCTCCACAGTTGGATTGTTTTTTGCATATTGACCGAACATCGCGTGGTTTGCGCTAGTAGCGGCGTCGGCAGCAAATAGCTCAAAGCGTTGTCCCGTTGAGGCATCAACAAAGGACTGTCCTGCGCCAAGTTCTTTCAAGAATGCTTGCGCTTCTATGTCAGAGACGCCTAAACGCTCGGCGTGGGCGGTATCTACATTGCGTAGCGCTTGTTGCGTCAGTTCGGCTTCGGCTTTTTCCAAAGAAATCTGGCGTAGCGCTGCATATTTGGCCGCATTCGCTTTGATCAACTGGGCCTCTGTAGGATGCAACTGCCGATTATTGGCATCCACAGTCGCCGCCATAACAGCTCCCTGAGTTCCGCCCACCGCCGCACCAATACCCGCAGCGGTCACGGTCGCCAGGCTTTGCGCGATGGCTCGCGCCGCTTCCTTGCTCATCCCCGAATCCTCCAAGCCCTTCTGAATTCCGTCTTGGAAGTCATTCATCAGGTTCGCTGCGCCGGCACTTGCCGCACCTCCTGCCGCACCGCTGATGCCGCCACTGAGTGCGCCGGTCAGTGTGTGCAGAGCTATACGGTAAATACCCCCTTCATCCCACTTCTTGGCTTCTCCCTCGTTGCCTGCTTTGCGCAGGTCAGCCGCTTGACCTGCCGCAAAGCTGGCCGTTGCCTTGGGCGCCTCTTTGGTAAAAGCCTGCATGATCTGCACCTGGGCAGTGATCTCCTTCTGCACCCGGTCGGCATCAAAGATCTTTGCAATGCCGGTTTCGGCATCGGTACTTCTGACAGCCGTGTTGCCGGCGATGCCGCTGATGCCGCTGCTTGATGTGCTGCTGACCTCGCCCTTGTCACTGCCAATGCCTACGCCCACGCCACTGACGCCAAACTTCCCGGCCTGCTGACCCACGTCAATGCTCAGGCCCGTGGCCTTGCCTTCGTAGCTGGCGTTGTTCTGGATATCGCTTAGCGTGAGTGTGCCGCCTGTGCTGAAGCTGTTCTTGTTGTTGTCTACCGCCGCCTGCGTGCTGGCAATGACCGCACCCTTGAGGTCGGTGTTACCCGCCACATTCACCTGGAAGCCACCATCCCCGGCTTTGATGCCGCTTTGCTGCACGACCGAGGCGTAGCTGCTGTCGATCTTGCTGTTGGACGCGCTGACACCGCCGCCTGCGCCGCTGCCCTTGCCATAGCTGACGGAAGCACCTGAACTGCTCTGCTCGCTGGTGTAGGTGCTGGTGTCTTGCAGGCTCTGGATGTTGAGGTTGCCGCCTACATTGGCTTTGACCGTGTTGGCCGCCACCACCGCGCCTATCAAGTTTGTATCGCCGCCGCTGATGATGCTGGCGGTGTTGCCGGCATTGACCTGGGTGTTGGTGTAGCGGGTGTCGCTACCGCTGCTGTTTCCCTGGCTTTGGCTGGCGCTGGCGCTGAAGCTGAATTGCTGCGAGATGAGCCCGTAGCTCACGCCTACGCTGCTGGAGCTTGAGCTGTTGCTGCTTTCCTGGCTGGCGTTGCTCTGGCTGGCCAGCAGGTTGACATTGTTGTCTGCGAGCAGGGTGACGTTGTTGCCGGCGGTCAGGTTTGCGCCTTGCGCCGTCAGGTTGCTGGCCTGGCCCGCGCCCGTGGCGACGATGGTCAGGTTCTTGCCCGCGGCGACGGTGCTGCCGGCGGCGCTGTTGCTCTGGCTGCTGCTTTTGCTTTCGCTTTCAGAAGTGCCGTAGCTGATGTTGATGGTGACGTCAGTTGCCGCATCCTTGTTGAAGTTGCCCGAGGCGTCGGTCATGCCCTTGTAGGTGTTGTAGCCCTTGAAGGCCCCTTGTAGGTGTTGTAGCCCTTGAAGGCTGCCGCCGCGC
>NZ_JBFUGK010000076.1:0-5631 GCF_056402935.1 Polaromonas sp. P3_B1 | reverse complement strand
GACAAGCGGATCAGGGCAAAAACGTGTTTGAGCCGCAGGCGAGTTGTTTTTGACCCCGCTTGGCTCGAGCACCGCAGGTTGCCCGTAGCGCAGCGTAGGGACCCAGACTGCGGGTCGCCTTTTCTTTGCTTACGTTCTTTTGGCGAAGCAAAAGAAAGTAAGTCGCCAGCCGGGGCGAGTCCCGGCCAACTGAACTTAAAGAAGAGCACCCCGTCGGAACAAGAACAGGCTCACCCCAAAGTCTTAAACATCACAAACGCATCAACCAACCCCAACCTCAAATGCCGAAAAGCTTTCGGCAAAGTCCCCACCACCTCAAACCCCAATCGCTTCCATAACCGAACCGCCCGTTCGTTGGTCGACACCACCAGGTTGAACTGCATCGCGGAAAAACCCATGGCCAGGGCCTCGCGCTGCGAGTGTTCGCACATGGCCGAGGCCAGGCCTTGGCCCTGGGCTTCGGGTGCGACCACATAGCCGCAGTTGCAGACATGTGAACCCAGGCCCGGCTGGTTGGGTTTGATGAAATAGGTGCCGAGCACGGGGCCATCGCCGGCGTCACCTTCGCGCACCACGTAGGTGGCGCGGGGCGCCTCCATCCAGGCGGCGTGGGTTTCGGCTTCGGTGCTTTGCGGCGAAAAGGCATAGGTGTCGCCGGCTTCGAAGGTGGCGCGCAGCAGCGGCCAGACGGCGGACCAGTCGGCTTCTTCGCAACGGCGTATCTTTATCTGGGTCATGAGCTCGTTAGAACAGGTTCTTAAAAACCCAAGCGTAGTGGAAAACAAAAAAGCCCGCCCAGGCTTTCACCGGAGCGGGCAAGATCAACACTGTTCAACGCTGTTTCAACGCGGTTCAAGCCAGGTCGTAACGGTCCAGGTTCATCACCTTGTTCCAGGCGGCCACAAAGTCCCGCACGAATACTTCGCGTGAGTCGCTGCTGGCATAGACTTCCGCGATGGCCCTCAGTTGGGAGTTCGAACCGAAGACGAGGTCGGTGACGGTCGCTGTCCACTTGATCTCACCGCTCGCGCGATCACGTCCTTCCAGCACGCCCTCATCGCCGGCGGACTTCTGCCACTTGGTGCGCATGTCGAGCAGGTTCACGAAGAAGTCGTTGCTCAAGGTGCCGGGCCGCTTGGTGAAAACACCGTGCGGGGCCTGGCCGACGTTGGCATTGAGGGCGCGCATGCCGCCGACCAGCACCGTCATCTCGGGAGCGCTCAGCGTCATGAGGCTGGCCTTGTCCACCAGCAGTTCGGCCGCGCGCGCTTCCTGCCCCTTGCGGCCGTAGTTGCGGAAACCGTCCGCTGTCGGTTCCAGCACGGCGAAGGCATGCACATCGGTCTGCTCCTGCGAAGCGTCCGTTCGTCCCGGCGAGAACGGCACCTTCACATCGTGCCCTGCCCTCTTGGCCGCTGCTTCGACGGCCGCGCAGCCGCCGAGCACAATCAGGTCAGCCAGCGAAATCTTCTTGCCGCCGGATTGTGCGCCGTTAAATTCGGCCTGGATCGCCTCCAGCACCTTCAACACTTTCGCAAGCTCGGCCGGCTGGTTGACCTCCCAGTCTTTTTGCGGCGCAAGGCGAATGCGCGCGCCGTTGGCACCGCCGCGCTTGTCGCTGCCGCGGAATGTGGCGGCGGATGCCCAGGCCGTCGTGACCAGTTGGGTGATGGAAAGCCCGGATGCGAGCAGCGTGGCCTTCAAAGCGGCAATGTCGTTCTCTCCGACCAGTTCATGGTCGACCGACGGAATCGGGTCTTGCCACAACAACTGTCCCTTGGGAACCAGCGGGCCCAGGTAGCGCGCGGCCGGCCCCATGTCGCGGTGCGTGAGCTTGTACCAGGCCTTGGCGAAAGTCTCCGCAAACTCCTGTGGGTTGGCCATGAAGCGCCGCGAGATCTTCTCGTAGGCCGGGTCCATGCGCATGGCCATGTCGGCCGTGGTCATCATGGGCGCGTGGCGCTGCGCGGGATCATGGGCGTCCGGCACCGCGGTCGCCGCGGCGGGATCCTTGGGCTTCCACTGATGCGCGCCCGCGGGGCTCCTGGTCAGCTCCCACTCGTAGCCGAACAGGTTCTCGAAGTAGCCGTTGTCCCACTTGATGGGGTTGTTGGTCCAGGCACCTTCGATGCCGCTGGTGATGGTGTGCACACCATGGCCGCCGCCAAACTTGTTGGTCCAGCCGAAGCCCTGGTCTTCAAGGCTGCCGCCCTCGGGCTCGGGGCCGACGTATTTGCCCGGCTCGGCGGCGCCATGGGCTTTGCCGAAGGTGTGGCCGCCGGCGGTCAGTGCGACGGTCTCCTCGTCGTTCATGGCCATGCGCGCGAAGGTTTCGCGGATGTCGCGCGCCGAACCCAGGGGGTCCGGGTTGCCGTTCGGGCCTTCGGGGTTCACATAGATCAAGCCCATCTGGACAGCACCCAGGGGGTTTTCGAGTTCGCGGTCGCCGCTGTAGCGCTTGTCGCCCATCCACTCGGCTTCGGGCCCCCAATACACCTCTTCCGGCTCCCAGGCGTCGGGGCGGCCGCCGGCAAAACCGAAGGTCTTCAGCCCCATGGAGTCCATGGCCACAGTGCCGGCCAGCACCATCAGGTCGGCCCAGGAGATCTTGCGGCCGTACTTCTGCTTGATCGGCCACAGCAGGCGGCGCGCCTTGTCGAGGTTGCCGTTGTCGGGCCAGCTGTTCAGCGGCGCGAAGCGCTGCATGCCCGAACCCGCGCCGCCGCGGCCGTCGGCGATACGGTAGGTGCCCGCGCTGTGCCAGGCCATGCGGATGAAGAAGGGGCCGTAATGGCCGTAGTCCGCGGGCCACCAGTCCTGCGAATCGGTCATCAGCGCATGGAGGTCTTTGACCACGGCATGCAGGTCCAGGGTCTTGAATTCCTCAGCGTAGTTGAAGGCCTCGCCCATGGGGTCGGCCTTGGGGGAGTTCTGGTGAAGAATCTTGAGGTTGAGCTGGTTGGGCCACCAGCTGGCGTTGCCTGGGGCGCCGGCCAGCGCGTGTTTGCGGGCGCCGCCCGAGAACGGGCAGGCGCTTTCGCCTTGCGTCGTGTGATCAGCCATGTTGAACTCCTTTTATGAATATGGGATGAAACGCAGTCTAGATTTCGCTGCAAAATACTCAAAGACAATTAAAAGTATTCATTTAATAGTTTTTATTAATTACATGCGTTTGACGCCAGGCCCACGTGGCCGGATCGGCCGTCTTGCCGTTACGCTTGAGCCGAGCCACTTATAAAGCCTTTGAAGGAAACCCTCATGACGACCAAGCCCGCGACACCAGGCGCAGCCCCCCGCTACCCCGCCCCCGAACTCAAGGACCTGCCCGAGGACATCAAGGCCAAGGTCCTCGAAGTGCAGGAAAAAGCCGGCTTTGTGCCCAATGTATTCCTGGCGCTGGCGCGCCGCCCCGCCGAGTGGCGTGCCTTCTTTGCCTACCACGATGCCCTGATGCTCAAGGAAGAAGGCTCCAACCCCGCCGGAACCCTGACCAAGGGCGAGCGCGAGATGATTGTCACCGCCACCAGCGCGGCCAACAACTGCCTCTACTGCGTGGTGGCGCATGGCGCCATCCTGCGGATTTATGAAAAGAAGCCGCTGGTCGCCGACCAGGTGGCGGTCAACTACCGCAAGGCCGACATCACGCCGCGCCAGCGCGCCATGCTGGACTTCGCGATGAAAGTCTGCCTGCAGGCCGACCGGATTGAAGACGCCGACTTCGAAGCGCTGTACGGCCACGGCTTTGACGACGAAGACGCCTGGGACATCGCGGCCATCACGGCCTTCTTCGGCCTCTCCAACCGCATGGCCAGCTTCAGCAACATGCAGCCCAATACCGAGTTCTACCTGATGGGCCGCGTGCCCAAGCCACCCAAGCCGGCCTGACCTGCCTGATCGCGGATCGCGAAAGACTGCTCAGGCGCGAATCACACCGAGCACCATGCGCACCAGCTCGTCCTCGAACTCGGGCGTACCCAGCAGCGGCGAGTCTTCCAGCGAAGCGCTGCGGATCGCACCCATCACCGCGCGTGTGGCCACAAACATCATGGCAGGGGTCGGCGCCCTCAACGCCGGGTCGCCCAGTTGCGACAGTGCAAAGGCATTGCGCTCGGACGCCTCGCGCAGCGCCTGCGTGATGTTCTCGTGATGGTCCATGCGCCAAGCCAGCCGGATCATGGCCCGTTTGTGTTTGGGCCCGCTGCCGAAGGACTCGACCAGGGTGTGCACCAGCTCACGCACCGTGGACTCCGCGTCGCGCCGCTCGTGAACCGCGCGTTTCATGAAGGCCTGCAACTCATTGAGCACGCGCCGCCGTTCGCGGTTGATCATGGCCAGCAGGATGGCCTCCTTGCTGGGGAAATACTGGTACAGCGTGCCGATCGAAAACCCGGCTTTTTTGGCGACCTTGTTGGTGGTCAAAGCCCCTTCGCCATCGCTTTCCACAATCTGAGCAGTGGCTTGGAAAATCGTCTCTATGGTGCGTTGGGCGCGGTCCTGCGTGGGCAGTTTGCGCATGCTGTCAGAGGGGATTGGGCCCGATGGCGGGCTTGGAAGGGTCATGGCGTGAAAACTGAGCGGTAGGCGAGTTGTGGGACCAGCGGTAAAACTGAATAATGCTCATGAATCAGTGTTTGTGCAAGGTTTGACTTGAACCAGGATTTCATGACCTCAACCGCGACCCCCTCCCCCATCGCTCCCATTTCCCCGGCCGCGCCCAACACGGCATCAGCCAGCCCTTCGGGCCTGACCGTGCGCAAACTCGAGATCGACCTGGGCCAGGGCTTTGACCGCCATTGGTACGGCGGCGACGCCTTCCTGAGCCAGTACCACAACGCCTTGTCCATGAGCTTTCCGGTGGGCGAGCAATCCTTCATCGACTCGGTGCGCGACTGCGCCAAGCTGCTGCCCCAGACGCCGGAGCACGCCCTGCTGCACGAAGCGGTGGCGCAGTTCATAGGCCAGGAGGCCACACACCGCCACATCCATGCGCTCTACAACGCGCACCTGGAAACGCAGGGCCTGGTCAACCGCTGGCAACACTGGGCCACCGCCCGCATTGAGTACGCGCGAAAAAGAGGCGTGGACGCGCGCCACTTCCTCGCCGCGACCGCCGCCTATGAGCACCTCACGGCGGTACTGGCCGACTACCTGCTGCGCCACAACCATACGCTCGACAGCGCCGATCCGAGAATGCAGACACTCTGGCGCTGGCACGCGGCCGAGGAAACCGAGCACCGCGCCGTGGCCTATGACCTTTACCAGGCGGTGCAGGGCAGCTATGGCTGGCGCATACGCTGGTACATCTATGCGGTGCTGGTGTTCACCTTCGACTCGGGGCGGCAGACGCTGCTCAACCTCTGGCACGACGGCACACTGTTCAAGCCCGGCACCTGGTGGAGCGCACTCAAATTCTTCTGGGGCCGCAAGGGTGCGATGTGGTACACCATGGGCCCGCTGCTGGCCTACTTCAGGCGCGGCTTCCACCCGGACCAGGAAGCGTTTGCCGCGCCCGAGCAGCAGACGCGCGGTCTTGCCCAGCGTTGGCTCAAGGAAAACGCGGACAGCTTTCGCGTGGTGCGCTGAGTTCCCCCTCTCCCCCTCTCCCTCTGGGAGAGGGTTGGGGTGAGGGCC
>NZ_JBFUGK010000075.1:0-5780 GCF_056402935.1 Polaromonas sp. P3_B1 | reverse complement strand
AGACAAGGCATCGCTCAAGGGCATCATCCTGGCATCGGCCAAATCCACCTTCTTTGCCGGCGCCGACCTCAAGGCGGTGATGCGGCTTACACCCGCCGACGCTCCCAAGGCTTATGCCGAAGTCGAGCGCGTCAAGAAAAACTTCCGCACGCTCGAAACCCTGGGCATTCCCGTGGCCAGCTGCCTCAACGGCACGGCGCTGGGTGGCGGCTGGGAGGTCGCGCTGGTCGGCCATTACCGCGTGGCGGTGGACGACAGCAAGACCCAGTTCGGCCTGCCCGAGGTGACCCTGGGCCTCTTGCCCGGCGCCAGCGGCGTGACCAAGATGACGCGCCACCTGGGCCTGATGGGCGCGCAGCCCTACCTCGTCGAGGGCAAGACCTTTGACCCGCGCCAGGCGCTGGCGCTGGGCCTGGTGCATAAACTGGCGGCCGACGCGGGCGATCTACGCGCCAAGGCCCTGGCCTGGCTGGCCACGAACCCGAAAGCCCAACATCCCTGGGAAGCGAAAGACTACAGAATCCCGGGCGGCACGCCGGCCAACCCAAAGATCGCCGCGGCTCTCAGCGTCGCACCCGCCATGCTCAAAAAGCAGACGCGCGGCCTGTACCCCGCGCCCGAGGCCATCCTGGCCTGCATGGTCGAAGGCACGCAGGTGGACCTGGAAACGGCCTTGCGCATCGAAAGCCGCTACCTCGCCAGGCTCATGACAGGCGCCAATGCCAAGGCCATGATCAACACCTTCTTCTTCAACATGAACGCCATCAAGAGCGGACAGTCGCGACCGGCGGGGGTGCCCAGGTTCAGGCCCAGCAAGGTCGGCATCCTGGGCGCCGGCATGATGGGTGCGGGCATCGCCTACGCACAGGCGAGCCGGGGTATCAGCACCGTGCTCAAGGACGTGAGCAAAGACAAAGCCGAGGCCGGCAAGGCCTACAGCAGCAAGATCACCGCGCCGCGCGTCGAGAAGGGCCGCATGACGGCCGCCGAGCAGAATGCCCTGCTCTCGCGCATCACCGCGACCGGCCAGGCCACCGACCTCACCGGCTGCGAACTCATCATCGAAGCCGTATTCGAGCGGCGCGACCTCAAGGCCAAGGTCACGCGGGAGGCCGAACCGCTGCTGGCGCCCGGCGGCTTTTTTGCCTCCAACACATCGACCCTGCCCATCTCCAGCCTGGCCACGGCCAGCGACCGACCCGAAAAATTCATAGGCATCCACTTCTTCAGCCCGGTCGACAAGATGAAGCTGGTCGAGATCATCCGCGGCAAGGAAACCGACGACGAAACCGTGGCCCGCGCCTTCGACTATGTGCAGGCCCTGGGCAAGATACCCATCGTGGTCAACGACTCGCGCGGCTTTTACACCAGCCGCACCTTCGGCACCTTTGTGATGGAGGGCGCGGCCATGCTGGGCGAAGGCATCCCCGCCGCCGTGATCGAGAACGCCGGCGTCCAGGCCGGCATGCCCGTGGGCCCGCTGGCCGTGCTCGACGAAACCGCGCTCTCGCTGAGCGTGCACGTGCTGGACCAGACCCGCACCGACTTCACGGCCGGAGGCAAGACCTACACGGCAACGCCCGGCGAACTGCTGGTCGAACGCATGGTGAAAGAACTCAAGCGCCCCGGCCGCGCGGCCGGTGGCGGCTTTTACGACTACCCCACAGAGCCGGGCGCAAAAAAGCAGCTGTGGCCCGAACTCAAGCCCCTGTTTGAAAAGCCCGGCGCGGCCTGGGACATCCAGGAACTCAAGGACCGCCTGCTCTACCGCCAGGCCGTGGAGACGGCCCGCTGCCTCAGCGAAGGCGTGCTCACCACGGTGCACGACGCCAACATAGGCTCCATCTTCGGCATAGGCTTTCCGGCCTGGACGGGCGGCGCCATGCAGTTCATCTACGGCATGGGCGTTGAAGTTTTCATTGCGCGCTGCGGCGATCTGGCTGCCAGGTTCGGGCCCGGCTTTGTGCTGATCGGAGCGGTCAAGGACACGATCCGCAAACACCAGCCGATTTACTGATCGACGGTATCCTTCTTCTTTCACCCCCCTCTACTCTTTCCTTCACATGCAAAGACTCCAGAACAAGATCAGCCTCATCACCGGCGCCGCCCAGGGCATAGGCCTGGCCACCGCCCTCAAGTTCGCCAAAGAAGGCGCAACCGTCATCGTCTGCGACGTCAAGCAGGCCGGTGTCGACGACGCAGTCAAACAGTGCCAGGCCCTGGGCGCACAGGCCATGGGATTTGTGATGGACGTGACCCAGCGCGCCATGGTCGACGCCGTCGTCGGCAAAGTCAAAGACCAGTTCGGCCGCATCGACGTACTCGTCAACAATGCCGGCATCACGCAAGACGCGCGCCTGCAAAAAATGACGCTGGAGCAATTCGACAAAGTGATTGACGTGAACCTGCGCGGCGTTTTTCACTGCGCGCAAGCCGTGGCCGACACCATGGTCGCCCAGGGAAGCGGCGTGATCCTCAACGCCAGTTCCGTCGTCGGCATCTACGGCAACTTCGGCCAGACCAACTACGCCGCCAGCAAGTTCGGCGTGATCGGCTTCACCAAAACCTGGAGCCGCGAACTGGGCCCCAAGGGCGTGCGCGTCAACGCCGTCGCGCCGGGTTTTGTGGCCACACACATCCTGGACACCATTCCCGAGAAAGTCCTCAAGGAAATGGAAGCCCACGTGCCGCTCAAGCGCTTGGGCAAGCCCGAGGAGATCGCCAATGTCTACGCGTTTCTGGCGAGCGATGAGGCGAGCTATGTCAATGGGGCGGTGATTGAGGTGTCTGGGGGGATGTCGGTTTAGGGCCGAAGCTGGGACAAACGTTCTGCGGCCATGCGACGAGGCAACCCCTGCCCCGGGGTTGGGCACTCGCACTCAGGCTTCATCCACGCTCGTCTTTGACCGTCGCCGCATTCAACAGCTTCTGTGGATCACTGTTTGCCAAGTGAACCAGTTCAGGCATGTCGTCCAGGCTTCGCGCCAGAAAGACGATTGCGCCGAGGATCTGATCCGTGGGTTTGGCGACGCCGGCCAAAAGCTCACCGGCCCGTGTGGAGGCTCCGACTCCGAAACGCCGCTCAATTTCGTGGCGACGGTCTTCAGCCGTTAAACCGTATTCGCGCGCGCTTCGCCGGGTCATGGTGAAGCTTCTCCTTCGGCCTGACGGTTCGCATGAGCGGCCGGAGCCGGCTTGCGGGCGACGGCCTGCTGGATGGAAAAGTCAGGCACCATGGCCTCCTGCATGCGTAACTCACCCTCCGAGGAATTCAGTCATTAAATTCACTCGGGTGAATCGTGTCGTACACATGGCCCTCACAACAAAAAACCACCATCCACAACCCGAACCTGTGGTCCAAGTCGGGAGGCATCAGTTTATTGAGTGCCCGCGCAAGGGACTGTTTGACGCCCGGATCAATGTCTTTGCCTTCCGCCGATGGCGTTTCAACCGTCACCATCACCAGGGCTTCTTTTTCATAAAGCTCGATCTTCGGTATCGACCATCGCGCTGCGCTTGCGTTGACAAATGCGAGCGCCACTTGCTCAGGCAGGTCCGGCTGAGAAGAAAAAGTGCCCATGGCTTGTGATGTGGGTCCTGCAGGTCGGTGAATCAGCGATGGCAGCATGATGCGTTATGACAGGGGCGCGTCAACAGCCTCGGGAACAAAGGGAATTTTTCACCAAAATTAGTTCCTGTTTTCCAGCCTGTATGTCGCACAAAGGGATTACGTGAATAGGCGTAAGCGCGGCGCCGCCCTCCTTCAAACGGGGGATGCCCGCGCTGCCAGGCCATGACATATTCCACGTTTGTGCAGTCCAGGCGTTCACGCCCGGGAAACTACCCAGCCAAGCTGTGCAAAATGACATGGCGCGTGGGCGTCGAAGCTGTCAGTATCCAGTCAATACCCAAGGAGACACATGCCCGCCGTTCTGCCCATCCGCTTCGCCCTTGCCGGCGATGCCGCCCTCGAAGAAGCCCGCCACGCCGACAGCGCTGCGCGCATGGAACGCTTCAACAGCCTCACCGCGAAAATGGCCGCATACCAGCACGGCACAGGTCCTGCACCGGCAGTCAGTGAGTTCGAGCAATGGAAGGAAGATGCGGCGTTTCAGCAGGCGATGGGCAGGTTGCTCGCGCATGCGCCGTCGCCCCACTGACTCGGACGGGCCAGCCGCCGGAGGCGGCAGGCCGGGCTGCCAGCTCAGTCCAGCCGTTGAATCAAATCTTCAAGGGCCGGGAAATCAACCGGCTTCACCAGATGGCAGTCAAAGCCACCGGTCAGGGTCCGGGTCTTGTCATCCTCGTGACCGTAACCGGTCACGGCCGCGATGAGCATGCCTGGGCCGTAGGGCAAGCTGCGCAGCTCGCTGGCGACCTCAAAGCCGTTCATCCCCGGCATGCCGATATCGACCAGCGCGGCGTCGGCCTTGTAGGTTTTTGCGATCTCGAGCGCGTCGGGCCCGTTGTACGCGACCTTGGCCGAATGGCCCAACAGCCGGAGCACTTCCGCGAGGCTGTCGGCCGCGTCCCGGTTGTCATCAACCACCAGGAATTTTTTTGCGGGCTCTTCGGCAGCTGCCGCCTTGCTTGAGGTCGCTCCGGGAATGGAAAACCAGAACCGGCTTCCTTTGTCAGGGCCCTCGCTTTCGGCGCTGAGGACGCCGCCATGCATTTCCACCAGCGACTTGGCCAGCGTCAAGCCAATGCCCAGCCCGCTTTCCTTGGCGGCTGATTGCATGTCGCCCTGGGAGAACAGCTCAAAGATCTCCTGCATGGCCGTCTTGGTGAGGCCCAGGCCGGTGTCGGATACCTCGGTCAATACCTGCGCGCCCTCCACCCGGCAACGCAAGGCGATGTTGCCGCCCGCGGGCGTGTACTTGGCGGCGTTGGTCAAAAGGTTCTGGATCACCTGGGTCAGGCGAATGCTGTCGGCGTCCAGATAGACGTCGTCCTTGGGCAGCTCCAGGGAGAAGGTGTGGTGCCGGGCGTCCATCAGGGGGCGCATGGCCTCGGCGGCGCGGCTCAAGACCTGGTTGTAGAGGACGGTTTCTTTTTTGAGCCGTATCTTGCCCGTGCTCAGGCGCCCGACGTCCAGCAGGTCGTCTACCAGCCGCGTCATGTGGGTCAACTGCCGGTCTATCATCTCGCGGCTGTTTTTGACCACGGGGCTGGGCGCGGGCTCAAGCTGCAGGACGGTGACGGCATTGCGGATGGGCGCAAGCGGATTGCGCAGTTCATGCGCGAGCATGGCCAGGAACTCATTCATGCGCTGGCTGGACCTCTCCAGCTCTTCGAGCCGCCGGCGCTCTGACATGTCCCGGGTGATCTTGGCGAAGCCGCGCAACTGCCCTTCAGCATCTCGGATCGCCGTGATGACGACATTGGCCCAGAACCGGGTGCCGTCCTTGCGAACGCGCCAGCCCTCTTCTTCCGCGCGGCCTTTTTGAAGCGCCGTGCGCAGCTCGTTTTCGGGCATGCCGAGCGCCAGTTCCTCGGGCCGGTAAAACATCCGGAAGTGGCGGCCTATGGCTTCAGAGGCCGTGTAGCCCTTGAGGATCTGCGCGCCGGTGTTCCAGCTCTGGATGACGCCTTCGGGGTCCAGCATGAAGATCGCGTAGTCCTGCACGCCCTCGACCATCAGGCGCAGCCGCTCTTCGCTTTCGCGCAGGGCCTGCTCCTGCCTGCGCCTTTCGGTGAGGTCTCGGGTGACCTTGGCAAAGCCCGCATGGCTTCCATCCGGGTCGGTCAAGGCGGTGATGACCACATTGGCCCAGAAC
>NZ_JBFUGK010000074.1:0-5987 GCF_056402935.1 Polaromonas sp. P3_B1 | reverse complement strand
GAGAGGGTGGGGGTGAGGGCCAGCGGCATCCGCATCGCCAGCAGCAGATCGACCGCCGCAAGCCCTCACCCCTGCCCTCTCCCGGCGGGAGAGGGAGAAAAACTCAATCGGGATCAATTTCATTTGTGGCTCAACCTGCGCACAGCCCAGTCGCCCAGGCTTTGCACCGCCTGCACAAACAGGATCAGCACCAGCACCACGGCCAGCATGACCTCGGGCAGAAAGCGCTGGTAGCCATAGCGGATGCCCAGGTCGCCCAGCCCTCCGCCGCCAATCGCGCCGGCCATGGCCGAATAACCGGTCAGGCTCACAAAGGTGATGGTCAGGCCCGCGACAATGCCGGGCAAGGCTTCAGGCAGCAGCACCTTGAGCACAATCTGCCGCGTGGTCGCGCCCATGGCCTGCGCGGCTTCTATCAGGCCGTGGTCCACCTCGCGCAGCGAGGCTTCCACCAGCCGTGCGATAAAGGGCGCCGCCGCAATCGTGAGCGGCACCACGGCGGCCGCCGTGCCTATAGAGGAGCCCGTCAAAAACCGCGTGAGCGGAATGATGGCCACCAGCAGGATGATGAAAGGCGTGGAGCGCACCGCGTTCACGAGGCCGCCCACCACGCGGTTCACGCCCGCATTGCGCAGCACGCCGCCTTCGTCCGTGAGCCGCAAAAACACGCCCAGCGGAATGCCGATGAGCGCGCCGACCAGGCCCGAGATACCGACCATGACGATGGTCTCCCACAGCGAGCTGACAAACAGCTCCAGCAGGGCTTGCGAAAAATTACCGAACACTGGCGAGCCCTCCATTCAAATCGCCGCCGACTTCATCGACATGCACACCGGCGCCGCGCAGGTGCGCCACCGCCGCGCTGAGCTGCTCGCGTGCGCCGCGCGCAAACACCGCGAGCGAGCCGAAAGGCTTGCCCTGGATTTCGTCGACCTGGCCGTGCACGATGGACAGGTCTATGCCGAATCGGCGTATCACCTCCGACAGCAGCGGCCGGTCTGATTCGTCGCCCGCGAATGCCAGGCGCAGCAGGCGGCCGTCATGGCCCTGCTCCGGATGCTCCGCACTCATCAGGGTGCGGATGCGCGCGAGCACGCTGTCCGGCAGCGCCTGCGGCACGATCTCGGCGATCAGGCTGCGCGTGGTTTCATGCTGCGGGCGCGTGAAGACGTCGATCACCGGCCCGCTTTCAACGATGCGGCCGGCGTCTATCACCGCCACACGGTCGGCCACCTGCTTGATGACCTGCATCTGGTGGGTGATCAACACGATGGTCAGGCCGAATTCCTTGTTGATCTGGCGCAGCAGGCCCAGGATGGAGCGCGTCGTCTCCGGGTCCAGCGCCGAGGTTGCCTCGTCCGACAGCAGCACCTTGGGCCGGTTCGCCAGCGCGCGCGCAATGCCCACACGTTGCTTCTGCCCGCCGCTGATCTGCGCCGGGTAACGGTCCGCCAGCGCGCTCAGGCCCACCAACTCCAGCAGCGGCCCGACCCGCGCCTGGATTTCGGCGGCAGGCAGCCCGGCGATCTCCAGCGGCAAGGCCACGTTGCCGTAGACCGTGCGCGACGACAACAGATTGAAGTGCTGGAAGATGATGCCGATGTCGCGGCGCGCGATACGCAGTGCGTCGCCATTGAGGGAGGTCAGCTCGCGGCCGCCCACCAAAACCCGGCCGGCTGAAGGCCGGTTCAGCAGGTTGATGACCCGCACAAGAGAGCTTTTGCCGGCGCCGCTGCGGCCGATGATGCCGTAGACCTCGCCCGGCTGGATGTGAAGGTCGACGCCCCTGAGCGCTTCGACCGGGCCCGTGGGGCCCTGGTAGGTTTGAAAAATACCTTTGAGTTCGATCATGAAATCCCGCTGACGCTTACCTTTATGGCCCTCCGCGTTTCTTGTGGAAACAGCCGAGGGCTTTTTTTGAACAGACAGCGAATGTAGAAGCTTGAAGCTAAAACTCAAAAGAATATTAAATAGGTTATTTAGATCAATTTATGATTACGTAAGCATTTGTACCCGGCATTAATAACACTAGACATTTTCTACCCGGGTGTTTTAGAATTAATTCACCCGGATTAAATAAATCCTTCTTTTCATTGCCCCTCATTCCTCTTTCGTTCCTTTTCATTCGTTCTGGCCTGTTCAACAAACCCTGGCGAACCCTTTCAGCGAGTTTTTTAGCGAGTCCTTCTCCATGACATCCCCTTCTTCCCCCGATATCTCCCCCCGCCTCGTCGCCTTTGCAGGCTTCAGGCAAGTCGCCGCCGGTGAGCGCGCTCAGGTGGTGAGCGCCCTGCGCAAGCTGGCCATCACTGAAGAGACGCTGGTGCGCGTTTTCAACGACGCCACCGGCGAGCGCATAGACCTGGATTTGCGCCCCGAAGCCGACCTGCCGCCTTCCACCACCGCTGCCGCAGAGGCGCCGCAAGCTGCGGGCGCACGGCCCGTTGGCCGGCCCAAGCTGGGCGTGGTCGCGCGTGAAGTCACGCTGTTGCCCCGCCACTGGGAATGGCTGGGCAGCCAGCCCGGCGGCGCCTCGATCACCCTGCGCCGTTTGATTGATGAATCGCGCAAAGCCGGTGAAGGCCGCGTCAGCGTGCGCACCACGCGCGAAAACGCCTACCGCTTCATGAGCGAAATGGCCGGCGACTTCGCGGGCTTTGAAGAAGCCAGCCGCGCGCTGTTTGCAGGCGACAAAGCCAGGTTTGAAGGCCTGGTCGCGCCCTGGCCCGAAGACGTGCGCGTGCAGCTGGGCAAACTGGCCGCCGGCGGCTGGAAGGAAAGCGCCGAATGAAGCCGCCCGACATCACCGCACTGGACCACCAGCTGGAAACCGAGGTCCACGAGAGCGACCTGCGCGCCGCGGGCGAAATCGCGGCGCCGCCGGCCTCGGTGGCTGAAGCCGTGCAGCCGCTGGCGCCTTCACCCAAGGCGCCACCGCCGCGCGCCGCGCTCAGCGATAGCGTGCCCATGTGGAAAACCTTTGCCGCCTTCCTCGCGCCCATGCTGCTCAGCAACATCCTGCAGTCGCTGTCGGGCACGCTCAACAACGTGTACGTGGGCCAGATGCTGGGCGTGGGCGCGCTGGCGGCCGTGTCGAGCTTTTTCCCCATCCTGTTTTTCTTTATCGCTTTCACCATAGGCCTGGGCGCCGGCGCCTCGGTGCTCATAGGCCAGGCCTGGGGCGCGCGCGACACCGGCAAGGTCAAGGCGATTGCCGGCACCACGCTCAGCGTCGGCCTGGTGTTTGGCCTGCTGGTCGCGCTGTTCGGTGGCCTCTTCACCGCGCCCTTGCTGGCAGCGCTGGGAACGCCGGCCGACATCCTGCCCGATGCCACGCTGTACGCCCGCATCATGATGCTGGCCGGCCCCGGTCTCTTTGTCTACCTGCTGGCCACCGCCATGTTGCGCGGTGTGGGCGACACCGTGAACCCGCTCTACACGCTGGGCATCTCCACCCTTGTCGGCCTGGTCGTCACACCGGCGCTGATACGCGGCTGGGGCGGCCTGCCGCAGCTGGGCGTGGCCAGCGGCGCGGTGGCCTCGGTGCTGTCCATGGTCACGGCCACCGCCTGGCTGGCCTTCAGGCTGCGCCGCATCCACAGCCCGCTGGCGCCGGATGCGGAATTCGCGCGCCACATGCGCATCAACGGAAAACTCCTCAAGACCGTGCTCAAGGTCGGCGTGCCCACGGGCGTGCAGATGATCGTCATCGCGCTGGCGGAAGTCGCGCTGCTCTCGCTCGTCAACAGCTACGGCTCGGGCGCCACCGCGGCCTACGGCGCGGTCAACCAGGTCGTGGCCTATGTGCAGTTCCCGGCGATCTCGATCGCGATCACCGCGTCCATCCTCGGCGCGCAAGCCATAGGCGCGGGCCGCACCGACAAGCTCGGCGCCATCGTCCGCACCGGCCTGCTGATGAACCTCACACTGACCGGCGCCCTGGTCGTGATCGGCTATTTGTTCTCGCGCCACCTGATGGGCTTTTTCATCACCAGCGAGCCGGTGATTGAACTGGCGCAAACGCTGCTGCACATCATGCTCTGGAGCAGCGTGATCTTCGGCATGGCCTCGGTGCTCTCGGGCATCATGCGTGCCAGCGGCTCGGTACTGGTGCCCACGGGTATTGCGATTTTCTGCATCGCCGCCGTTGAGGTGCCGGTGGCCTGGGTGCTCAGCCACCGCATCGGCATCAACGGCATCTGGATTTCCTACCCCGTCACTTTTATCGCGATGCTGGGATTGCAAACCGCGTATTACCGGCTGGTGTGGAAGAAAAAAGCGATACGGCGCTTGGTGTGAGGCGCCCACGGCCCAAGGCGTGGCGCCTTGGGCCTCGCCATACGGGCGCTGAATTGTCTGGAAGTGAAAGTGTGAAGCGAAAATGGTCACACACGCCAACATTGCGTACGCTTGGACACAGAGTCTGTTCAAAGCACGGATAGCATGAGTGTGGTGTCTGATCCCGTTCCTGATCCCGTTCGACTCCGCTGATTTTTTCTCGCTGCAATCAGACGCCACGCTGCCGGGCATCGGTGAGCACCCCCACACCATGACCGGCCGCAACGCCACCATCGACATCGCCCGGGGCATAGGCATCATCCTCGTGGTGCTTGGCCACAACTGGACAGTCCTGCAGGAAAGGGGCGAGCTCTTCCGGGTGATCTACTCCTTTCACCTGCCGCTTTTCTTTTTCCTGTCGGGCTTGTTCCTGAAGGGCAGCGCCCGGCTCGCGGACTTCGCGCGATCACGCGCAGACGCCCTGCTCAAGCCCTACTTTGTCGTACTGCTTCTGTTGGGCGTCGCCGAGATGCTGGCCCCGCAAGCCGTGCCGGTTTCCGGCACCACGCCGCTGGCGTATTTCGCCGGCGTGCTCTACGGCACCGCGCCCACCATTGCGTGGACACCGCTGTGGTTTTTGCCGCATCTCTTTGCGGCCTCGGTCCTGGCCATGGTCCTGCTTCGCACCACCCGGAATCTTGCGAGGCGCCCCGCCGTGCTTTGGCTGATTGCCTGCGCAATGCTGGCGGCCGGCATAGGCTCGATAGGCCTGTTCTGGCAAACCGACACCGAAGCCGCACTGCGCTTTATGGGCCTGGAGCGTTTGCCCGGCCTTCCCTGGAGCCTGGATCTGCTGTTGATCAGCACGCCCTTCATGCTGTTCGGTTATCTGCTCCGCAAACCGGTCGCGGCCATGCGTTTCAGCCTCTTTGCGTTTCTAGCGTCTATCGCAGCCTTCACCGCGCTGCATGGTTACACCGGCGAGACCATGGACCTGAACCTGCGGGTGTATGGCAACCCACTGGTCTCCACCTTGCAGGCGGCGCTCGGAATCTATCTTGTCTTGAGCATCTCTTCGCTGCTGCAGCACTATGCGGTGTTTCGCCGCCCGCTGGCCTATGTCGGGTCAGCCAGCCTGTTTATCCTGCTGTTTCATTACGCCCTGCAGGGACGGGCTTTCCTGGTGCTGTCGCATGTCAGCCGCAATGAGGTGCTGGTTGGTGCGGTTAGCCTGGCCGCTGGGGTGGTGTTGCCCTTGGTTCTGTTTGAACTGATGCGGCGGCAGCGGTATCTGGCGGCGGTGCTGTTGCCGATGCGCCCGCCTTCCACGAACCCTCCCTCTGCTTAGTCCTGCTGGCCGGGGGTTGCCCGGCGGCAACTTACTTTTCTTTTGCTTCGCCAAAAGAAAAGTAAGCAAAAGAAAAGGCGACCCTGGTGTCTGCGTCCCCTTCGCTTCGCTACGGGGCAGCCTGTGGTGCTCGGTCCAGACGGGGTCAAAAACAACTCGCCTGCGGCTCAAACACGTTTTTGCCCTTATCCGTCTGGACCTGCGCTCCTCGGCGCAGACACAAGGGGCCCGGATACCGAACAGCCAAACAGCCGAAGGAAAAAACAAATACTTAAAACAACAAGGACACGCCACGGCGTGTCCTTGTTTTGGAGTTCAGTATTTTTCTTCTTGTATTCGGACTTCCCCGTCCTGGCTGGGC
>NZ_JBFUGK010000073.1:0-8240 GCF_056402935.1 Polaromonas sp. P3_B1 | reverse complement strand
GGGCGTGGCCGGCACCTGGAAGGACTTGACCGACAACGTGAATTTCATGGCCGGTAACCTGACCAGCCAGGTGCGCAACATCGCCGACGTGACCAAGGCTGTGGCGGCCGGTGACCTCTCCAAGAAAATCACGGTGGACGTGAAGGGCGAAATCCTGGAACTGAAAAACACCATCAACACCATGGTGGACCAGTTGCGCTCGTTTGCTTCGGAAGTGACCCGGGTGGCGCGCGAAGTGGGCACCGAGGGCAAGCTAGGCGGCCAGGCCGATGTGCAAGGCGTGGCCGGCACCTGGAAAGACTTGACCGACAACGTGAACTTCATGGCCGGCAACCTGACCAGCCAGGTGCGCGGCATTGCGCGTGTGGTGACGGCGGTGGCCAACGGCGACCTGGAGCGCAAGCTGACCGTGGAGGCCAAGGGCGAGATCGCCGCCCTGGCCGACACCATCAACGGCATGACGGACACGCTGGCCACTTTTGCCGACCAGGTGACGTCGGTGGCACGCGAGGTGGGGGTCGAGGGCAAGCTGGGCGGCCAGGCCAAGGTGCCGGGCGCGGCCGGCACCTGGAAGGGCCTGACCGAAAACGTCAACCAGCTGGCCGCCAACCTGACGACCCAGGTGCGCGCCATTGCCGAGGTGGCGACGGCCGTGACGCAGGGCGACTTGACGCGTTCCATCACGGTGGAGGCGCTGGGTGAGGTGGCCGCGCTCAAGGACACCATCAATGAAATGATCCGCAACCTCAAGGACACCACCCAGGTCAACACCGAGCAGGACTGGCTCAAAACCAACCTGGCCAAGTTCAGCCGCATGCTGCAGGGCCAGAAAGACCTGGTGGCCGTGGGCCACCTGATCCTGTCGGAGCTCGCGCCCGTGGTGGGTGCCCAGCAGGCCGAGTTTTATGTGCTGAGCTACACGCAGGAAAGGCCGCGCCTGCGCCTCATGGCCAGCTACGCCTCCGACGGGCAGGGCGCTTACGGCAAGGAAATCGACCTGGGCCAGGGCCTGATAGGCCAGTGCGCCTTCGACAAGCAGAAGATATTGCTGACCTCCTCCATGCCGCAGGGGCTCAGGATATCGTCAGGCCTCACCGAGGTGGCGCCCATGGATATCCTGGTGCTGCCCATCATCTTCGAGGGCCAGGTCCGGGGCGTGGTGGAACTCGCCTCGGTCGAGCGCTTCAACCCCACGCACCAGGCCTTCCTGGACCAGCTCACGGAGAGTATCGGCATCGTGATCAACACGATTGAAGCCAATATGCGCACTGAAGACCTGCTGACCCAGTCGCAGTCCCTGGCGCAGGAGCTGCAAAGCCGGCAGGAAGAACTGCAGCAGACCAACGAGGAGCTGCAGGAAAAAGCCCATCTGCTGGTCCAGCAGAACGATGAGGTGGAGCGCAAGAACCAGGAGGTCGAGCAGGCCCGCCAGGCGCTCGAAGAAAAAGCCAAGCAGCTGTCGCTGACCTCCAAGTACAAGTCGGAGTTCCTGGCCAATATGTCGCACGAGCTGCGCACGCCGCTCAACAGCCTGCTGATCCTGTCCGACCAACTGTGCAAGAACTCGGAAGGCAACCTGACCGCCCGGCAGGTCGAGTTCTCCAAGACCATCCATTCATCCGGCAACGATTTGCTGATGCTGATCAACGACATCCTGGACCTGTCCAAGATCGAGTCGGGCACGGTGGTGGTGGACGTCAACGAGCTGCGGCTGTCCGACCTGCAGATGTATGTGGAGCGCACCTTCCGCCACGTGGCCGAGGCCAAGAGCGTGGACTTCCTGATCACCACCGGGCTGCAACTGCCGGTGTCCATGGTGACCGACGTCAAGCGCCTGCAGCAGATCCTGAAAAACCTGCTGTCCAACGCCTTCAAGTTCACCCATCAGGGCCATGTGGCCCTGGCCATCGAGGAGGCTTTTACCGGCTGGAGCACTGACCACGAGGAACTCAACCGTGCCCAGCAGGTGCTGGCGTTTTCCGTCACCGACACCGGCATAGGCATTTCCGCCGACAAGCAGCAGATCATTTTTGAGGCCTTCCAGCAGGCCGACGGCAGTACCAGCCGCAAATACGGTGGCACCGGCCTGGGCCTGGCCATCAGCCGTGAACTCTCGCGCCTGCTGGGCGGTGAGATACGCCTGTCCAGCGCGCCGGGCGAGGGCAGCAGCTTTGTGCTCTACCTGCCGCTGACCTACTCCACGTCGCGCGGCGCGCGCAAGCCCGGCGGCAGCGCCGAACTGCGCATCGAATCCGGCGCGCCCGTCAGCCGCCTGGGCTTTGAAAAGCCGCAAGCCGCTTTCGACGACTCCGTTCTGTCCCTGGAGGCCCACGTCCCGGCCAATGAGGCCGCGGACGACAGGCACAACATACAGCCCGGCGATTTTGTGCTGCTGATTGTCGAAAACGACCTGGCCTTTGCCAGCTTTTTGCTCGATGCCGCACGCGCCAAGGGCTTCAAGGGGCTGGTGACCTCGCTGGGCGCCGGCGCGCTGACGCTGGCCGCCGAGTTCAAGCCCTCGGCCATCACTCTGGACATGCACCTGCCGGACATGGAAGGCTGGCGCGTGCTTGAGCGCATCAAGCAGGACTTCAGCGTGCGCCACATCCCGGTCTGCGTCATCTCCACGGACGATTCCCAGGAGCGTGCCTACCGCAGCGGCGCCATGGCTTTCATCGCCAAGCCGATACCGTCCAAGGAAGTGCTCGACGAGATGCTGGACCAGTTGCGCAGCTATGTGTCGCGTCCGGTGCGGCATGTGCTCGTCGCCCTGAAGGACGAGGCCTTGCGCGCCGAGGTCACCGGCCTGCTGGGCCATAGCCACATCCTGTGCATGGCGGCGCCTTCGCTGGCGAACGTCAAGCCCGAGGATTTCGCCCGCTTTGAATGCGCCATCACCGATGAGCCCTCGCTGGCGGAAGGCTTCGAGCAGGTGCGCCATACCTTGCCTACTGCCTCGGTGCTCGGGCCGCTGCCGGTGGTGGTCTGGCGTGAAGGGCCGATCGACGCGCTGCACCAGCCCGCCTGGCAGGCGCGCGACGGCTACCTGTTCCGCGAGGCCAGGTCCATCCCCCGGCTGCTGGACCTGGCCCTGCATGCCCTGCACCTGAACGAAGCGCGCATGACGGAGCGGCAGCGCGGCACACTGAAGACCCTGCACGACGCCAACAAGTCGCTCGCGGGCAAACGGGTGCTGATCGTCGACGACGACATGCGCAACATCTTCGCCCTGGCCACCGTGCTGGAGGAAGAGGGCATGGACATCGTCTGGGCCGACAACGGCCATGACGCCATCGCCAAGGTCGCCGCCGACCCCAAGCTCAGCGTGGTGCTGATGGACATCATGATGCCGGTGATGGACGGCCTGGTCACCATGCAGGAAATCCGCAAGCTGCCGGCCGGCAAGACCCTGCCCATGATCGCGGTCACGGCCAAGGCCATGAAGGGCGACCGCGAGAAATGCATTGAGGCGGGCGCCTGGGATTACCTTTCCAAACCGGTCAACACGGAGAACCTGCTCGCCGTGCTGCGTGCCTGGTTGCCCCGGTGAGCGCCGTTCTTACCATGCCGCAGGAGGCGGCAAGCATGCTCAACCAGGACCCGGTCAACATCCTGATCGTCGACGACCTGCCCGAAAAGCACGTCGTCATGACCAGCATCCTGGAGGAACTCGGGCAGAACCTCGTCAGCGCCCGTTCGGGCCGGGAGGCCCTGCGGCTGATCCTGGAGATGGAGTTCGCCGTCATCCTGCTGGACGTGAACATGCCCGACATCGACGGGCTGGAAACCGCCAGCCTGATACGGCAATACAAAAAAACTTCGCAGACGCCCATCCTGTTCATCACGGCCTACGTCGACGAGGAGCAGGCCGCCAAGGGCTATGCGCTGGGCGCGGTGGACTACATCTCGTCCCCGGTCGTGCCCGGCGTGCTGCGCTCCAAGGTCAAGGTCTTCGTCGACCTGCACCGCATGAACCTGCAGCTGCAGCAGCAGGCGGTCCAGCGCGAGGCATTGGCACGCTCCGAGGCGGCGCGCACCGCAGCCGAAGATGCGACGCGGCGCGCCGCCTACCTGGCCGACGCCAGCCAGCGCCTGGCGATGTCCCTCAACATCGACGCCACGGCCCACGCGCTGGCGGACATCGCCGTGCCCGGCCTGGGCGACATGGCGGCGGTTGCCCTGGTCGACGGCCACGGAGCGCTGCATTGCCGCTGCCTGAAGATTTCAGGGAGCGCGGACCCTGCCGTGGGGCCTGTCCTGCTGGAATGCCAGCGCGAGCTGAGCCCCTCCATGGCGGACATGGTTCGCGGCGCCATGCATTCGCGAAAAATTTCTTTCCTGCCCGCGACCGAGCTGTGCGTTTCGGCGCCCGAGACTGAGCCGCCCGCTGAATGGCCCAGCTTCCCGGCCGACCATGACGAGATGGCCGTCTGCCCGCTGGTAGCCGGTGAGCAGCAACTGGGCGCGCTGATCCTGTTCGGCAGGGCCGGCGGCTTCGCGCAGGCCGATGCCGCGCTGCTCAGCGAAGTGGTGGGGCGCGCTTCCATCGCCATGGAAAACGCCAGGCTCTACACGCTGGTGCAGGAAGCCGACCGCCGCAAGAACGAGTTCCTCGCGATGCTGGCGCATGAGCTGCGCAACCCGCTGGCGCCCATACGCAACGCGGTGCACATCATCCACGGCGCCCAGGTGGCCGACCCCACCGTGGCCTGGGCACGCGATGTGATTGCCCGCCAGGTGGACCACATGTCCCGGATGGTGGACGACCTGCTGGACGTGTCGCGCATCGTGCGCGGCAAGGTGACCGTGCACATGGAGCCCATGCTGTTGTCCACCTTGTGCGAGCGCGCCGTCGAGGCCAGCAGTCCCCTGCTGGCTGCTCGCCAGCAGGAGCTCCTGGTCAACATCCCCCATGACGCGGTGGTCCTGCAGGGCGACCTGGTGCGCCTGTCGCAGGTGCTGTCCAACCTGCTGAACAATGCCTCCAAATTCACCGACCCGGGGGGCAAGATCAGCCTGCTTGCCTCGCTCAAGGGCGACGAGTTGAGCATCACCGTCGCCGACACCGGGCAGGGCATTGAAGCCGAATTCCTGCCGCACATCTTTGACCTGTTCGCCCAGGGCGACCAGGCGCTGGACCGCGCCCAGGGCGGCCTGGGCATAGGCCTGACGCTGGTCAAGCACCTGGTGCAGCTTCACAAGGGCAGGGTGGAGGCGCACAGCGAAGGCCGCGGCAAAGGCTGCCGGCTTTCCGTGTATTTCCCGGCCCGTGTGGTGGCTGCGGGCGCTGCCCTTCCCACCGACCACATCCCCAAACTCGCCAGGCCGGCGCCGGCGGCCTCCCGCAAAATCCTGGTCGTTGACGACCTGCCGGCTTCGGCCGACACGCTCAAGGTCCTGCTCGAACTCGAGGGCTATGTGGTCAGGGTCGCGAACGACGGCGCGGCGGCGCTCGAGGTGGCCCGGGAATTCGCGCCCGACGTGCTCATCCTCGACATCGGCCTGCCGGGCATGGATGGCTTTGAAGTGGCGCGCCAGTTGCGCAGCCGTCCCGAATCCCGGGATGCGCTGCTGATCGCCTTGACGGGATACGGTGAGGCCGAGAGCCGCCTGAAGTCGCAGAGCGCGGGCTTCGACCATCACGTGGTCAAGCCCGCCGACATCGACTACCTGCTGTCCATCGTCTGCCAGGCGCCCGCAGTGCGGAACTGGCCGGATGACGCGCAGGGGGTGGCGCCAAGTTCCGGCACGGCTGCGTCCGCAATATCTCCGGCAGGGTCTTCACCTCACTGAGCTTGTCCGTCGCCAGCGCGATGACGGCCAACACTGCCGGCGGCGTTACCTGGCGGCGATTGCTTCGGTTTCGCGGGGTTGCCAACCGCCTCCCAGCGCCCTGAAAGCCGCAACCGCCGCGCGCGCGGATTCGGTTTGTGCCTGTGCCCGCGTATCGGAAGCGCGCAACAGGTTTTCGTCCGCCTGCAAAACCTCGGCGAGGCTGACAACCCCCTTCTGGTAGGCCGCGAATGACGCACCTCTGGCCCGGCCCAGCGAGTCCACACCCTGGGTGAGCAGGCCGGCCTGGTCTTCGCGTTTGACCAGAGCGGATAAGGCGTTTTCCACGTCCTCCGTCGCGCGCAGCACCGCCAGCTTGTAAGCGGCCAAGGCCTCGGCTTCCTGGCCCTTGGCCAGGTCGATCTGCGCGTTGATGCGGCCGAAATCAAACAAGCGCCAGCGCAGGCCCAGCACGCCGGCGGCCTGGCTGGAGCCGTCGGTGAACAGCCTGCCGCCGGGCCGCGATGTCGCGCTACCGACCAATCCGCTCAAGGACAGCTTGGGGTAGTACTCGGCAACCGCCACGCCGATGCGTGCGTTCGATGCAGCCAGGCGGCGCTCGGCCACGATCAGGTCGGGCCGGCGCCTGAGCAGGTCGCCGGGTGTGCCGCTGGCGGCGATTCGCGGGGCGGCCGGGATAGCGCCGGCGTTTGCCAGCTCCGCCCGATGCGTGCCGGGCGATGTGCCCAGCATCACATCCAGCGCGTTCATGGCCGTCTCCAGCCCGGCTTCAAGCACAGGCACCGAGGCTTTCACCTGGGCCAGCGCGCCTTCGGCCTGCCGCACTTGCAGCTCGGCCGCCAGGCCCTTGCCATAGAGCTGGTTGATGATGGCGAGCAGGTCCTGTTGCGTCTGCACTTGCTTGCGCGCAATCTCGAGGCGGGCCTGCATGCCGCGGATGCCGATGTAGACGTCGGCGGTTTGCGCCGCTACCGCCAGGCGTACCGCCGAGGAGCCGGCCTCCGAAGCCTGGTAGTCGGCAAGCGCTGCTTGGCGCCCACGGCGCAGGCCGCCGAACAGGTCCAGCTCCCAACTGCCCCCCAGATTGGCCTCATAAGACCTGCCGAAGCGGTCGAAATTCGGCTGCGAATTCAGGATCTGACCCAGGGGGGTTTCAATCGACTGGTAGGCGCGTGTTCCCTGGGCGCTCAGGTTGCCGGAGGGCAGCAGTGCGGCATTTGCGGCCCCCAGCCCTGCACGCGCCTGGGTCACCCGGGCGCTCGCCTGCGCAAGGTCCAGGTTCTGCGCCAGTGCCAGTTTGATGAAGCGGCTCAGTTGCGCATCGCCAAAGCCTTCCCACCAGGTGACGAGGCCGGCATCGGCGGTGGCCTGCCGTTGCTCCAGGGCTTTCTGGCCCAGGTAGTGATCCGGCAGGGGTGTGTCGGGCCGGGCGTAATCGGGCCCGACCGCACAACCGGCCGAGAGGCTGGCGATGGCCAGCACGATGAGACTGCGTTTGATTGACATGGCATCTTCCGCGGAGTGAAGTGAGGTGAGGTGAGGTGAAAAAACGAGCGTGAAAGGATGAATCTGATAAAACCGTTGTGACTATATTACAATATGGTCACTCATTGTGCAAGCCGGCGGCAAGAGGTAAGCTCTCCCCATGACCAAAGCAAGCACCTCCCCGGCGCCGGCCCGGGGCCCCGCCGACCACGAAGTCCGGGACCAGATCGTCCAGGCCGCCACCCAGCACTTCCGCCTCTACGGCTACGAAAAAACCACGGTTTCCGATCTGGCCAAGGCCATAGGCTTTTCCAAGGCCTATATCTACAAGTTCTTCGAATCCAAGCAAGCCATCGGCGAACTCATCTGCGCCAATTGCCTGAGTGAAATCGAAACCGATATCAGGGCGGCCATAGACGGCGTGGATCGTCCGCCGGAGAAGCTCAGGCGCATGTTCAAGGCGATGGTCGAGTCAAGCCTTCGCTTGTTTTTTGAGGATCGCAAGCTCTATGACATCGCAGCCTCGGCCGCCAGCGGCCGGTGGGAGGCGGTGCGTGCCTTCGAACTGCACATGCAGTCCATGGTGCAGGACGTGTTGCGCCTGGGACGGGAGAGCGAAGACTTCGAGCGAAAGACGCCGCTCGATGAGACCACGGCTGCGGTGTGCCTCGTCATGCGGCCTTACCTGAACCCCTTGCTCCTGCAATACAGCCTGGATTCCACCGAGGAGGCGCCGGCCCAGCTTTCCAGCCTGGTGCTTCGCAGCTTGTCGCCTTAGAGCCTGTTCAATGTCTAAACGGGGCCGCGTTGGGGTGCAATCGGGATGAGTGGGCCGACCGGGCATGCCGCATGGGCTCATGCCCATGCAAGGGACCGGGTGGCTCAATCGCGCGATTTCACCCCAACCCGGAGGGCAAGCGCCTTCTCGGGCGGTCTGCGGCGTTGCGGCGCTTGCCCATAGC
>NZ_JBFUGK010000072.1:0-8641 GCF_056402935.1 Polaromonas sp. P3_B1 | reverse complement strand
GATTGCAGCGGGGGAGGGGATTGATACCTTCCCAGTCTTTGCTCTCTTCTTTCTTGCTCCTTCCCCCGCTGGGGGAAGGTTGGGATGGGGGCCAGCCGGCCTCCACACCCCAAGGAAGCTGCAGCCTGGGCACCAGACCGACTCACAAATCCGGTCCACGCGCCCAAGCTACAGGTTCTTTTTTTACCCATGCTGCTACGCCACCTACTTTTCTCCCTACTCACGCTCCTTGCAGCCGCCCACGCCCATGCCTTGACCGCTGAGGAGGTCAAGGGCATGGCCATTGGCGAGACCGAGGCGCGGGTGGAGGCCTTGGCCAAGGCCGCGGCTGTGGCGGACGACAAGACGGCGGCGTTTATCCAGGCGCTGTCTGACGATGCGGTGAAGACCAAGGGTGACAAGGTTTACGTCGTGAAGGACGACAAGGCTTACGACCCAATCACGGGCGCCGAGACGCCGCTGCCGGCCGATGCCGAGGATGTGATCAACCCCAATTTGATGCGCAGCGAGATTGACAACGCGCTGGCGGCCTTGAAGCTGTTCTCCAAAGACGAGAAACAGCGGCGCGACGCGATCAAGACCCTGGGCGGGGACAACGACGAGGCCCGACTGCCGCTGATTGAAAAAGCCTACGCGGCCGAGACGGTGCCCGAACTCAAGAACCAGCTGGAGCTGATGCGCTCGGCCATCCTGCTGGGCAGCAGCGACAAGGCCAAGCGCCTGGCGGCGGCCGCGCAGCTGGCCGGCAGCAAAAACCCCAATACCAAGACCGTGTTGATAGAACGCCTGGGCACCGAGGCCGATGCCGACGTGAAGGTGGCGTTGCAGGCGGCGCTGGCCAAGGTGGAGGCTTCGCTCGAATGGGGCAACAAGCTGGGCGCGATTTTCAGCGGCATCAGCCTGGGCAGCATTTTGCTGCTGGTGGCGCTGGGCCTGGCGATTACCTACGGCCTGATGGGCGTGATCAACATGGCGCATGGCGAGCTCATGATGATTGGCGCCTATGCCACCTATGTGGTGCAGGGCGTGTTCCAGAAATACTTCCCGGGCCTGTTTGACTGGTATCTGCTGGCGGCCGTGCCCGTGGCTTTTATGGCCTCGGCGCTGATGGGCGCGGCGCTGGAGCGCGGGGTGATTCGCTTCCTCTACGGCCGGCCGCTGGAGACTTTGCTGGCCACCTGGGGTATCAGCCTGATGCTGCAGCAGCTGGTGCGCTCCATCTTCGGCGCGCAAAACGTCGGTGTGGAAAACCCGGTGTGGATGAGCGGCGGCGTGCAGGTGCTGGGCAATCTTTCGCTGCCTTACAACCGGCTGATCATCATTGTGTTTGCCATCGCGGTGCTGCTGGGCGTGGCCTGGCTGATCAGCCGCACGCGCCTGGGCCTGTTTGTGCGCGGCGTCACACAGAACCGGCCGATTGCCTCGTGCATGGGCGTGAACACGGCGCGTGTCGATACTTACGCCTTCGCGCTGGGATCCGGCATCGCGGGCCTGGCCGGCTGCGCGCTGAGCCAGGTGGGCAATGTGGGCCCCGACCTGGGCCAGGGTTATATCGTCGATTCCTTTATGGTGGTGGTGCTGGGCGGCGTGGGCCAGCTGGCCGGCACCGTGTATGCCGCGCTGGGCCTGGGCATTCTGAACAAATTCCTCGAAGGCTGGACGGGCGCCGTGCTGGCCAAGATCGCCGTGCTGGTCTTTATCATCATCTTCATCCAGAAGCGGCCGCAGGGCATCTTTGCGATGAAGGGCCGTAGCGCGGAATCCTGATCATGAGCACCCCTATGGCAACCCCCAATACCGCGGCCTCCCGCGTGCAACTCCCGGCCAAAGGCCCGCTGCTCACGCGCGGCGGCTGGAGCGCTTTCATGATGGCGCTGATCGCCGTGTGCGCGATTGCGCCCGTGCTCAACCTCTGGGTGCCCGAGGGCAGCATGTTCCACATGAGCACCTACGCGGTGGCGCTGCTGGGCAAGATCATGTGCTACGCCATCTGCGCGCTGGCCATGGATTTGATCTGGGGTTACACCGGCATCCTTTCGCTGGGGCACGGCGTGTTCTTTGCGCTGGGCGGCTACACCATGGGCATGTATTTGATGCGCCAGATCGGCCGTGACGGCAATTACAAAAGCGACTTGCCGGACTTTATGGTCTTCCTGGACTGGAAGGCGCTGCCCTGGCACTGGGCCTTGAGCGACAGCTTTGTGGCCACGCTGATCCTGATTGTGGCGGTGCCGGGGATTGTGGCTTTTGTGTTTGGCTTTTTTGCGTTCCGCTCGCGCATCAAGGGCGTGTATTTTTCCATCATCACCCAGGCCATGACTTTTGCGGCCATGCTGCTGTTCTTTCGCAACGAGACGGGGTTTGGCGGCAACAACGGTTTTACCGATTTCAAGCGCATTTTGAACATTCCGCTGGCCACGCCTTCGATGCGCATGACGCTGTTTGTGATGACGGGCCTCACGCTGCTGGGTTTCTTCCTGTTCGCCAAGTGGCTGGTGGGCAGCAAGTTCGGCCGGGTGCTGCAGGCCATACGCGATGCGGAGACGCGGGTGATGTTCTCGGGCTACAACCCGCTGGGCTACAAGCTCACCATCTGGGTGATCTCTGCTGTGATGTGTGGCGTGGCCGGCGCGCTGTATGTGCCGCAGGTCGGCATCATCAACCCGAGTGAGATGAGCCCAGCCAACTCGATTGAAATCGCCATCTGGGCGGCCGTTGGCGGCCGTGCGAGCCTGATAGGCCCGATCGTCGGCGCCTTTATCGTCAACGGCGCCAAGAGCTGGCTGACCGTGGCTTACCCTGAGTTCTGGCTGTACTTTCTGGGCCTGCTGTTTATCAGCGTCACGCTGTTCCTGCCCGATGGAGTGGTGGGCCTGGTGAAGAAGCTGCGCAAGGGAGGTGAGAAATGACCCCCGATCTGTTGGAGCAGGGCGCACGCCGCATTGAAGAGCGCCGCGCCGCGCTGGAAGCCGGCAAGGCCAATACCGAATCGGGCGGGCGCAACGCCAGCGGCAGCCGCGTGGCCCACCCCACGGGTGAGGTGGACGTCACCCACGGCCGCATTCTTTACCTTGAAGATGTGAGCGTGAGCTTTGACGGCTTCAAGGCCATCAACAAGCTGAGCCTGGACATCGCGCCCGGCGAGCTGCGCTGCATCATCGGCCCCAACGGCGCCGGCAAGACGACGATGATGGACATCATCACCGGCAAGACGAGGCCCGATGAAGGCACGGTGTTTTTCGGCAGCACGATTGATTTGCTGCGCCACAAGGAAGCCGAGATCGCCCAGCTGGGCATAGGCCGCAAGTTCCAGAAGCCCACGGTGTTCGAGCAGCTGACAGTCTTTGAAAACCTGGAACTGGCCCTGAAGACCAACAAGGGCGTGAAGCACTCGATGTTCTTCAGGCTGGACTCCGCCCAAAGCGACCGCCTGGCCGAAGTGCTGGTGACGATTCACCTGGCCGACAGCGTGGGCCGCCTCGCCGGCAACCTGAGCCACGGGCAAAAGCAGTGGCTGGAAATCGGCATGCTGCTGATGCAGGACCCCAAGCTGCTGCTGCTCGACGAACCGGTGGCCGGCATGACCGATGAGGAAACCGCGCGGACGGCTGAGCTGTTCTTGACGCTCAAGGGCCAGCACTCCTTGATGGTGGTAGAGCACGATATGAGTTTTATCAAGACGATTTCGGAGATCGTGACGGTGCTGTGTGATGGTTCTGTTTTGGCACAAGGCACCTTGGATCAAGTGCAGGCGGATGAACGGGTTATCGAGGTGTATCTTGGGAGGTGAGGTTGTTTTGCCGGGTCTTGCTCCGGCGGGCGCGCCTGCTCCCTCTGCTGGGAGTTGCTGGCCGGGGGTTGCCCGGCGGCAAGTAACTTTCTTTTGCTTCGCCAAAAGAAAGTCACCAAAGAAAAGGCGACCCGCAGTCTGGGTCCCTGCGCTTCGCTTCGGGCAACCTGCGGTGCTCGAGCCAAGCGGGGTCAAAAACAACTCGCCTTCGGCTCAAACACGTTTTTGCCCTGATCCGCTTGTCTCTGCGCTCCTCGGCCCAGCCAGRACGGGGCAATCGGGAGCGGGGACAGAAGATAAATACCAAAGAACAAACCAAGAMAAACAAGGACACGCCATGGCGTGTCCTTGTGGTTTAGGTATTCGGGGTTCTGTCTTCGGCTGTTTGGCTGTTGGTAGTCGGGCCCCTTGTGTATGCGCCGAGGAGCGCAGGTCCAGACGGATAAGGGCAAAAACGTGTCTGAGCGAAGCGAGTTGTTTTTGACCCCGTCTGGCCCGAGCACCGCAGGTTGCCCCGTAGCGAAGCGAAGGGGACGCAGACACCAGGGTCGCCTTTTCTTTTGCTTACTTTTCTTTTGGCGAAGCAAAAGAAAAGTGAGTTGCCACCGGGCAACCCCCGGTCAGCAGTCCTCATCAAAGAGCGCCCACTCGGCAGAGTAAGGAAGTCCATATGCTCATAGCAAAAAACATCAACCAATACTACGGCGGCTCCCACATCCTCAGAGATGTGAGCCTCGACGCCCACCTGGGCAAGGTGACAGTGCTACTCGGCCGCAACGGCGTAGGCAAAACCACGCTGCTCAAGTCATTGATGGGCTTGGTCCCCATCAAGACCGGGACGATTGAATTCGACGGCAAACAAATCCAGTCCAGCACACCGTATGAACGGGCAAGAGCAGGCATAGGCTTCGTCCCTCAAGGCCGCGAAATCTTCGCCCGCCTGACGGTGGAAGAGAACCTGCGCATGGGCCTGGCCTACAAGAGTGCGTCTACGCCGATCCCTGCCGAGCTGTATGAGCTGTTTCCGGTCCTCAAGCAGATGCTGGGCCGCCGTGGCGGCGACCTGTCGGGCGGGCAGCAGCAGCAGCTCGCGATTGCGCGCGCGCTGGCGGCCAAGCCCAAGCTCTTGATCCTGGACGAGCCGACGGAGGGCATACAGCCGAGCATCATCAAGGACATAGGCCGGGTGATACGCATGCTGGCGGACCGGGGCGACATGGCCATCCTGCTGGTGGAGCAGTACTACGACTTCGCGCAGGAGTTAGCCGACGACTACCTGGTGATGGAACGCGGCGAATTCATCGCGCGCGGGCAGGGCAAGGACATGGAAGCCAACGGCGTGCGGCAGCTGGTGGCGATTTAGGCGTTCTTTTTCCCTCTCCCCCTGGGAGAGGGTTAGGGTGAGGGCGGTCTGCGGTCGATAGCTCTCGCTGCGCGATGTTCCAAGGCCGCGGCCCCTCACCCCCGCCCTCTCCCCAAAGGGGCGAGGGAGTAAAAATGCACTGGCCTCGGTGTTTCTCCCTCTTCCCCCGGGGAGAGGGCCAGTCGGCAGTCGCTAAACTACGGGTCCATGCACACGCCTCGGCCCTCACCCCGCACTCTCCCAGAGGACGAGGGCGTCAATGCCGGGGCACGGCAAGGCGCCGGCAACAACACTCAATAAAAAAGGTACACGCCAATGGCTTTGCTCGCCCTGGACAACTGGCTGATCCGGGAAAAATCGCATGAGGGCCTGTCGGGGTTTCGCCGCTTTCTGGTGGAGTTCGGCTGCTTCGGCCTGAAAGAGGCCAGGGCTTGCCTCTTTGCCGGGCTGTTCTTTGCGGCGGTGTTCCTGGTGCCGCGGGGCGGTGTGGCGGGCATCCCGCGCTATGACCTGCTGCTGGTGATTGCGCTGCTGATCCAAGGCTGGATGGTGATGGCCAGGCTGGAGACCTGGGACGAGCTCAAGGCGATCTGCCTTTTCCACGTGGTGGGCTTCGGCCTGGAAGTCTTCAAGACCTCCGGCGCCATCCAGTCGTGGAGCTATCCGGACTTTGCCTATACCAAGGTGTTTGGCGTGCCGCTGTTTTCGGGGTTTATGTATGCGGCCGTGGGCAGCTACATCATCCAGGCCTGGCGCTTGTTTGACCTGCGCATCCGGCACCACCCGCCTTACTGGATGGCCGTGGTGATCGCGGTATTGATTTACGTCAACTTTTTCACCCACCACTATCTGGGCGACTACCGCTGGTACATCGCGGCCTGCCTGGGCGGGCTGTATGCGCGGTCTTCCGTGATCTTCCGGCCTTATGACCGGGACCGCAGCATGCCCTTGCTGCTGGGCTTTTTGCTGATCGGGTTTTTCATCTGGGTGGCCGAGAACATCAGCACCTTCTTCAGCCTGTGGCACTACCCCAACCAGCTTGGCGCCTGGTCCATCGTGCATGTGGGCAAATGGAGTTCCTGGTCGCTGCTGGTGGTGATGACCTTCACCATCGTGGCCAACCTCAAGCATGTGAAAGCGCGCATCCATGTGCCTGACTGAGGCTGCATGAGCCTGCGTTTTGACCGCGAGGCGGCGCTGTGGGCCGTCCTTATTTTCATCAYTGAAGTGCTGATCGCGACCGTGTGGTCGCAGCACCGCTGGCTGCGCGGCTTTGTCGGCGACGTGCTGGCGGTGGTGTGGGTGTACTTTTTGTTAAAGACCGTGCTCAAGGCCAGCACCTTAAGCCTTGCGCTGCTGGCGTTTGCCGTGGGTTGCGGGGTCGAGCTTGGCCAGTATGCGGCGGCCGTGAACGGCTGGCATGTCGAGAACCGGGTGCTGCGGATTGTGTTGGGCTCGGTGGCCGACTGGATGGATGTGCTGGCTTATGCGGTCGGGTTTCTGCTGGTGCTGGGGCTTGAATCGTTTCTTGCGCGGCTGCGGTTTTTCTTTACTCCCTCTCCCTCTGGGAGAGGGCGGGTGTGAGGGCCAGCCGGCGGTCGATAGGCCTCAGCTCTATGCCCAAGGCCGCGGCCCCTCACCCCCACCCTCTCCCCAAAGGGGCGAGGGAGTAAAAATGCACTGGCGTCGGTGTTTCTCCCTCTCCCTCTGGGAGAGGGCAGGGGTGAGGGCCTCGGCCTGTGCATGAAGCAGTGGCCTTTCGGCCGCCGCCGGCCCCTGTCTTGCAGACCGCAGCCCAGACAGAGCCTGGGCTTCTTCGCGCTGTCCATATGCGCGCAGGCGCATCTGGAGCCGCAGCGCTCAGCCCCCACCCTCTCCCCGCAGGGGCGAGGGAGTTAATGCAGATATTCGGGTAGGATGGCGCTGGGCCGGCCCCATTGCCGGCCACGTCGCTCGGACGGTTCCGGGCGCTTACGTGAAAGTTCTTCCTATGTCCGCTTCCCCAGGCAAGCGCCGCTTTGCGCGCATTGACCGCCTTCCCCCTTACGTTTTCAACATCACGGCCGAACTCAGGGCCGCGGCGCGCAGGCGCGGCGAAGACATCATCGACATGAGCATGGGCAACCCCGATGGCGCCACCCCGGCGCACATCGTGGCCAAGCTCACCGAAGTCGCGCAGCGGCCCGACACGCATGGCTACTCGGCCAGCAAAGGCATTCCGCGCTTGCGGCGCGCCATCGCACACTGGTACCAGAGCCGCTACCAGGTGGCCATAGACCCGGACAGCGAAGCCATCGTGACCATAGGCTCCAAAGAGGGCCTGGCCCATTTGATGCTGGCCACGCTGGACCGCGGCGACACCGTGCTGGTGCCCGATCCGAGCTATCCCATCCACATTTACGGCGCGGTGATCGCCGGCGCCGACATACGCTCGGTGCCGCTGACGCCGGAGACAGACTTTTTTGCGGAGCTTGAAAAAGCCATACGCGGCAGCTACCCCAAGCCCAAGATGATGGTGCTGGGCTTCCCTTCCAACCCGACGGCGCAGTGCGTGGAGCTGGCGTTTTTTGAAAAGGTGATTGCGCTGGCCCGCAAGCACGACATCTTTGTGGTGCACGACCTGGCCTATGCCGACATCGTGTTCGACGGCTGGAAGGCGCCCTCCATCATGCAGGTGCCCGGCGCCAAAGACATCGCGGTGGAGTTCTTCACGCTTTCCAAGAGCTACAACATGGCGGGCTGGCGCGTGGGCTTTATGGTCGGCAACCCCGACCTGGTCGCCGCCCTGGCGCGTATCAAGAGCTACCACGACTACGGCACCTTCACGCCGCTGCAGGTGGCCGCCATCGCGGCCCTCGAAGGCGACCAGCAGTGCGTGAAAGACATCGCCGCCCAGTACCAGGCACGGCGCGACGTGCTCTACAAAGGCCTGACCGAAGCCGGCTGGCCCGTGGACTGCCCCAAGGCCTCGATGTACATCTGGGCGCGCATTCCCGAGGCGTACCGCAAACTCGGCTCCCTGGAGTTCGCCAAGCAACTGCTGGAAAAAGCCAAGGTGTGTGTGTCGCCGGGCATTGGCTTTGGCGACCATGGGGATGACTATGTTCGGTTTGCGTTGATTGAGAATGAAGCGCGGATTCGGCAAGCGGTTAGGGGGATTAAGGCTATGTTCAAGGCCGATGGGGTGAAGTAGGTTTTTCTGCCGGGTCTTGCGCCGGCCTTGCGCGCTTCCTCATCCTCCTCCTTCCTCTGCTGGGGCTTGCTGGCCGGGGGTTGCCCGGCGGCAACTCACTTTTCTTTTGCTTCGCCAAAAGAAAAGTAAGCAAAAGAAAAGGCGACCCTGGTGTCTGCGTCCCTTCGCTTCGCTACGGGCAGCCTGTGGTGCTCGGTCCAGACGGGGTCAAAAACAACTCGCCTGCGGCTCAAACACGTTTTTGCCCTTATCCGTCTGGACCTGCGCTCCTCGGCGCATACACAAGGGGTGGGGA
>NZ_JBFUGK010000071.1:0-8791 GCF_056402935.1 Polaromonas sp. P3_B1 | reverse complement strand
CGGCTGTTTAGCTGTAATTGCACGCCCGGTTACCACCCAGTTACACCCCCACGAAAGCCAAAAAATGACAGAGCTGGCCAAACAGCGTCCCAAGCGGCCCGAGTTCCGCAACATCAACGCACTCTCCGACCTCCCCACCTATCGTTTGCCACCCGCCGGCTGGGTTTCCATCCTCCATCGCATCAGCGGCTTCATCATGTTTTTGCTGATGCCCTTCATCATCTGGATGTTCGACACCTCGATCTCTTCGGAGATCTCCTTCGAGAAATTCAAGGCCGCCTTCAATATCGGCATGCTGGGCCTGCCCGGATTCATCTGGAAGCTGGCGGCGCTGGCCCTGATCTGGGCTTACCTGCACCACTTCATCGCCGGCCTGCGCCACTTGTGGATGGACGTGAGCCATGCCGCCGTCAGCAAGGAATTCGGCAAGTCATCCGCCATCTTCGTGCTAGCCATTAGCGTGGGCCTCACGCTCGTCCTCGGCGCCAAGCTGTTTGGCCTCTACTAATTACAAGGAGCACAAAAATGGCAGTTAACTACGGCTCCAAGCGCATCGTTGTCGGCGCCCACTACGGTTTGCGCGACTGGCTCGCACAGCGTGTCACGGCCGCCTTGATGGCTCTTTTCACCGTGCTGTTGCTGGCCCAGGTCATCTTCAGCAAAGGTCCCATCGGCTACGACAAATGGGCCGGCATCTTCTCGTCCCAGTGGATGAAAACGCTGACGTTTGTAGTCATCGTCGCCCTGCTCTATCACGTGTGGATCGGCATGCGCGACATCTGGATGGACTACATCAAGCCGGCATCCATCAAACTCGTTTTGAATGTTTTCACCATCGTCTGGCTGGTAGGCTGCGCCGGCTGGGGCATCCAGGTCCTGTGGCGCCTCTGAGCCGCCGCCCCGCAGATCCCACAAGAAGACCGACACCCCCACAAAAATCATGACCGCAACTTCCCAACTCCCCAAGCGCAAATTTGACGTCGTCATCGTCGGTGCCGGCGGCTCCGGCATGCGCGCATCGCTGCAGCTGGCGCGTGCCGGCCTCAACGTGGCCGTGCTCTCTAAAGTGTTCCCCACGCGTTCGCACACCGTCGCGGCACAAGGCGGCATCGGCGCCTCGCTCGGCAACATGAGCGAAGACAACTGGCACTACCACTTCTACGACACCGTCAAGGGCTCCGACTGGCTCGGCGACCAGGACGCGATCGAATACATGTGCCGCGAAGCGCCCAAGGTCGTGTACGACCTCGAGCACATGGGCATGCCTTTCGACCGCAACCCCGACGGCACGATTTACCAGCGCCCCTTCGGCGGCCACACCGCCAACTACGGCGAAAAACCCGTGCAGCGCGCCTGCGCCGCGGCCGACCGCACCGGCCACGCCATGCTGCACACGCTGTACCAGCAAAACGTCAAGGAAAAGACCAGCTTCTTCGTCGAGTGGATGGCGCTGGACCTGATCCGCGACGCCTCGGGCGACGTCGTGGGCGTGACCGCCCTCGAAATGGAAACCGGCGACGTCCACATTTTTGAAGCCAAGACCACGCTGCTGGCCACCGGCGGCGCGGGCCGCATTTTTGCCGCGTCGACCAACGCCTTCATCAACACCGGTGACGGCCTGGGCATGGCGGCGCGCGCCGGCATCCCGCTGGAAGACATGGAGTTCTGGCAGTTCCACCCGACCGGCGTGGCCGGCGCCGGCGTGCTGCTGACCGAAGGCTGCCGCGGCGAAGGCGCCATCCTGCGCAACAGCAACGGCGAGCGCTTCATGGAGCGCTACGCGCCCACGCTGAAGGACCTGGCGCCGCGCGACTTCGTCTCGCGCTCCATGGACCAGGAAATCAAGGAAGGCCGCGGCTGCGGCCCCAACAAGGACTACATCCTGCTGGACATGACCCACCTGGGCGTGGACGCCATCATGAAGCGCCTGCCCTCGGTGTTCGAAATCGGCCATAACTTCGCCAACGTCGACATCACCAAGGAACCGATTCCCGTGGTGCCCACCATTCATTACCAGATGGGCGGCATCCCGACCAACATCCACGGCCAGGTCGTCACGCAGGACGCCAACAACCAGAGCCAGGTCGTCAACGGCCTTTATGCGGTGGGCGAATGCTCCTGCGTCAGCGTGCACGGCGCCAACCGCCTGGGCACCAATTCGCTGCTGGACCTGCTGGTCTTCGGCAAGGCAGCCGGCAACCACATCGTCGAGTTCGCCAAGACCACCACGCACAAGCCGCTGCCGGCCGACGCGGCCGACAAGACCCTGGCCCGCATCGCGCGCCTGGACAATGCGACCGACGGCGAATACGCACAAGACGTGGCCAACGACCTGCGCGCCGCCATGCAGCAGCACGCCGGCGTGTTCCGCACCCAGGCCATCATGGACGAAGGCGTGACCAAGATCGCCGCCCTGCGCGAGCGCGTGAACCGCATTGGCCTGAAAGACAAGTCCAAGATCTTCAACACCGCACGCATCGAGGCGCTGGAAGTCGAGAACCTGATCGAGGCCGCGCAAGCCACCATCGTGTCGGCGGCCGCCCGCAAGGAAAGCCGCGGCGCGCACTCGGTCGACGACTATGGCGACACGCCGGAGCACCCGAACGGCCGCAACGACACCGAATGGCACAAGCACACGCTGTGGTACAGCGAAGGCAGCCGCCTGGCCTACAAGCCGGTGCAAATGAAGCCCCTGACCGTCGAGTCCGTGCCGCTGAAGACGCGCACGTTCTAAGACATACCAGCACAAGAACAGCCGGCCTGCGACCCCACAAGAAGCGAGAACCCCATGACCAAACGCACCTTCAAGATCTACCGCTACGACCCGGACACCGACGCCAAGCCCTACATGCAGACCATCGAGGTGGAACTCGACGGCCATGAGCGCATGCTGCTGGACGCCCTGATGAAGCTCAAGGCGCAGGACCCGTCGATCAGTTTCCGTCGCTCCTGCCGCGAAGGCGTCTGCGGCTCCGACGCAATGAACATCAACGGCAAGAACGGCCTGGCCTGCCTGACCAACATGCGCACGCTGCCCGAGGTCATCGTGCTCAAGCCGCTGCCGGGCCTGCCCGTGGTGCGCGACCTGATCGTCGACATGACGCAGTTCTTCAAGCAGTACAACTCGATCAAGCCCTACCTGATCAACGACAACGTGCCGCCCGAAAAAGAGCGCCTGCAGAGCCCCGAAGAGCGCGACGAGCTCAACGGCCTCTACGAGTGCATCCTGTGCGCCAGCTGCTCGACCTCCTGCCCCAGCTTCTGGTGGAACCCCGACAAGTTCGTCGGCCCGGCCGGCCTGCTGCAGGCCTACCGCTTCATCGCCGACAGCCGCGATGAAGCCACCGGCGAGCGCCTGGACAACCTGGAAGACCCCTACCGCCTGTTCCGCTGCCACACCATCATGAACTGCGTCGACGTCTGCCCCAAGGGCTTGAACCCCACCAAGGCCATCGGCAAGATCAAGGAAATGATGGTTTTGAGGACAGTCTGACCATTCGCTGACCGACCGACGCCATGGAAACCGCCGAAGCCCTGCTTGACGAGCGTGCCCTGAGCAAGCTCAAGTGGCGCTGCCGGCGCGGCCTGCTGGAAAACGACCTGCTGATCGCGCGCTTCTTCGAGGGCCACGAAGCCACCTTGACCGTCAGGCAGGCTAAAGGGTTGAGTGATTTAATGGATTTGTCCGACAACGACCTGCTCGACCTGCTGTTAAAACGCAAGGATGCCGGCCAGCTGGCGGACGAATCGGCCAAGGCAAGCGCCTCTACTTCTGAAGCCCATGACGTTTTAAAGTTGCTGCAGCCCTCTACCCCGGCTCCGTGATTCCCAGCCCGTCCCAATTGACACTGATACGAAAGAAAGAAGCAAGAAATGAAGCTAGCTGACAACAAAGCCACCCTGTCCTTCAGCAACGGCAGTCCCAGCATCGAGTTGCCGGTGTACCAGGGCAATGTCGGCCCGGACGTCGTCGACATCCGCAAGCTGTACGCGCAAACCGGCATGTTCACCTACGACCCCGGTTTCCTGTCGACCGCGTCTTGCCAGTCCGCCATCACCTACATCGACGGCGACAAGGGCGAGCTGCTGTACCGCGGCTACCCCATCGAGCAGTTGGCCACCAACTGCGACTACATGGAAACCTGCCACCTGCTGCTGTACGGAGAGCTGCCCAATGTGGCGCAGAAGAAGGACTTCGTGCACCGCGTGACCAACCACACCATGGTCAACGAGCAGATGCAGTTCTTCCTGCGCGGTTTCCGCCGCGATGCGCATCCCATGGCCATCATGACCGGCCTGGTCGGCGCACTGTCGGCCTTCTACCATGACAGCACCGACATCAACAATCCGGAACACCGCGAAATCGCCGCGATCCGGCTGATCGCCAAGATGCCGACCCTGGTCGCCATGGCCTACAAGTACACCGTGGGCCAGCCCTACATGTACCCCAAGAACAACCTGAGCTACGCCGGCAACTTCCTGCACATGATGTTCGCCACGCCGTGCGAAGAGTACAAGGTCAACCCGGTGCTCGAACGCGCCCTGGACCGCATCTTCATCCTGCACGCCGACCACGAGCAGAACGCCTCGACCTCCACCGTGCGCCTGTGCGGCTCCTCCGGCACCAACCCGTTTGCCGCCATCGCGGCGGGCGTGGCCTGCCTCTGGGGCCCGGCCCACGGCGGCGCCAACGAAGCGGCTCTGAACATGCTGGGCGACATCCAGAAAGCCGGCGGCGTCGAAAAAATCGGCGACTTCATCAAGCAGGTCAAGGACAAGAACTCCGGCGTCAAGCTGATGGGCTTTGGCCACCGCGTTTACAAAAACTACGACCCGCGTGCCAAGCTCATGCAGGAAACCTGCAAGGAAGTGCTGCAGGAGATGGGCCTGGGAAACGACCCGCTGTTCAAGCTGGCCATGGCCCTGGAAAAAATCGCCCTGGAAGACGAATATTTCGTTTCGCGCAAGCTCTATCCCAACGTGGACTTCTACTCCGGCATCGTGCAGCGCGCCATCGGCATCCCCGTGCCGCTGTTCACCGCGATCTTCGCGCTGGCCCGCACCGTCGGCTGGATCGCCCAGCTCAATGAAATGATCGGCGACCCCGAGTACAAGATCGGCCGTCCACGCCAGCTCTTCACCGGCGCCACAACCCGCCAGGTCCTGCCGCTGGCCAAGCGCTAAGCCCAAGCCGCCCGCGCCTGCGCGCAAAGCCCGCCTGATGGCAGCATCGGCGGGCTTTTTTACGCCCCGGCCGGGAAAACGCCCGCCGGCAAGCGGGTCATCGCGTATTGCGATGGCAAAACCCATCTCTTAGCGGCAAAATAACGATTCACCGTCGTCTAACGCGATGGCTACACACCCTAAGCCCATGAAAAGCTCAGAACGCAACTTTGCCCGCCGCATTGACCTGACCTCGCTTCAGCTCTTTGTGGCCGTCTGCGAGCTGGGCAGCATAGGCAAGGCCGCCGAGCGCGAATTCATCGCCGCCTCGGCCGTGAGCAAGCGCCTTTCCGATCTCGAGGCCACGCTGGACACCCCGCTGCTGTACCGCCACACCCGCGGCGTCGACCTGACGCCGGCCGGCGAAAGCCTGCTGCACCATGCGCGCTCGGTGCTGTTCAGCCTCGAGAAAATGCAGGGCGAACTCAGCGAGTACGCCGACGGCGTGCGCGGCCATGTGCGCGTGCACGCCAGCATCTCGGCCATCGTGCAGTTTCTGCCGGAAGACCTGGGCGCGTTCACGCGCGAGCACTCCGGCATCAAGATCGACCTCGAAGAGCACCTGAGCACCGAGGTCGTGCGCGCGGTGCTGGAAGGCGCGGCCGATTTGGGCATTTGCAACACCGCCGACGGGGTGGGCGACCTGCAGACCCTGCCCTACCGCAGCGACAAGCTGGTGCTCATCGTGCCCCGGGGCCACGCGCTGTGCGCGCAAGGGGCCATCCGCTTTGAGGCGGCGCTCGACTATGACCAGGTCGGCCTGCATTCCAACAGCTCGATTTACCTGGCCATGCGCGAAGCCGCGGCGCGGCTGGGCCGCACCATCAAGCTGCGCATCCATGTCACCGGCCTGGACGCCATGTGCCGCATGATCCACAACGGCCTGGGCGTGGGCGTGATGCCGCAGCGCGCTTTTGAGCTGATGCACGGCGTGGGCGAGCTTGAATCCATTGCCCTGCTGGACAGCTGGGCGGAGCGCCGGATCCAGCTGGTCGCCCGCGACTTTTCCACGCTGCCGCTGACAGCACGGCTGCTGGTGGACCACCTGACGCAGCCCGCAGCACCGGCAGCCCGCGCCAAACCAGCGAAAACCGGGGCAGCCCCGGCCGGCGCGGCCGCCTAAAATCACCCCCAACGACAACACGAACGGCAACGAGAGACCACGAAGGAAAACCATGGGACGCACCCTTTACGACAAGATCTGGGACGAGCACGTCGTTCATACCGAAGAAGACGGCACGGCCATCCTCTACATAGACCGCCACCTGGTGCACGAAGTCACCAGCCCGCAGGCTTTTGAAGGCCTGCGAGAGGCCGGCCGCAAGGTCTGGCGCATCAGCTCCATCGTCGCCACCGCCGACCACAACACCCCCACCACCGGCTGGGAGCTGGGCTACGACGGCATCACCGACCAGGTCAGCAAAGAGCAAATCACCACGCTGGACAGCAACATCAAGGAATTCGGCGCGGCCGCCTTCTTCCCCTTCCTCTCCAAGCGCCAGGGCATCGTGCACGTCATCGGCCCCGAAAACGGCGCCACCTTGCCCGGCATGACGGTGGTCTGCGGCGACTCGCACACCTCCACCCACGGCGCCTTCGGCGCGCTGGCGCACGGCATAGGCACCAGCGAGGTCGAGCACGTGATGGCCACGCAAACCCTGCTGGCCAAAAAAGCCAAGAACATGCTGGTGAAGGTGGAGGGCAAGCTCGCCCCCGGCCTCACCGGCAAGGACATCGTGCTGGCCATCATCGGCAAGATCGGCACCGCCGGCGGCACCGGCTACACCATTGAATTCGCCGGCTCGGCGATACGCGCACTCAGCATGGAAGGCCGCATGACGGTCTGCAACATGGCCATTGAGGCGGGTGCGCGCGCCGGCCTGGTCGCGGTGGACCAGAAAACCATCGACTACGTCAAGGGCCGCCTGCTGTCGCCCACCGGCGTCGAATGGGACATGGCCGCCAAATACTGGAACACGCTGCACTCCGATGCCGACGCGAAGTTCGATGCCGTGGTCGAGCTCGACGCCAGCCAGATCCTGCCGCAGGTCACCTGGGGCACCTCGCCCGAAATGGTGCTGTCGATCGACGACCGCGTGCCCGATCCCGACAAGGAAAAGGATGCCAACAAGCGCGATGCCATCGAACGCGCCCTGAAATACATGGGCCTGGAGCCCGGCAAGGCGCTGAACGACCTCTACATCGACAAGGTGTTCATAGGCTCCTGCACCAACAGCCGCATCGAGGACATGCGCGAAGCCGCCGCCGTGATCAAGAAGATCGGCCAGAAGGTCGCGAAAAACGTCAAGCTCGCGCTGGTGGTGCCGGGCTCCGGCCTGGTCAAGGAGCAGGCCGAGCGCGAAGGCCTGGACAAGATTTTTGTGGCCGCCGGCTTTGAGTGGCGCGAACCGGGCTGCTCCATGTGCCTGGCGATGAACGCCGACCGGCTGGAGCCGGGCGAGCGTTGCGCCTCCACCAGCAACCGCAATTTCGAGGGCCGCCAGGGCGCCGGCGGGCGCACCCACCTGGTCARCCCCGCCATGGCGGCGGCGGCGGCCGTGCACGGCCACTTTGTCGATATCCGCAAGTTTGTCTAACCCGAGCCACAGGAGGAGCTTCCCATGAAAAAAATCACCACCCTGATCGCGCTGTCGCTGGTGTCCATGACCCTGCTGCTGGCCGGCTGCAACACCTTCCGCGGTGTCGGGCAAGACGTCCAGAAGGTCGGCGAAAAAATCGAGAACGCGGCGAAGAAGTAAATGCAATGAAAAAATTCACCGTACACAAGGGCCTGGTTGCGCCCATGGACCGCGAGAACGTCGACACCGACGCGATCATTCCCAAGCAGTTCCTCAAGTCGATCCGCAAGACCGGCTTCGGCCCCAACCTGTTTGACGAATGGCGCTACCTGGACGCAGGCTTTCCCGGCCAGGACCCGGCCTCGCGCAAGCCCAATCCTGACTTCGTGCTGAACCAGCCGCGCTACGCGGGCGCCTCCGTCCTGCTGGCGCGCAAGAATTTCGGCTGCGGTTCCTCGCGCGAACACGCACCCTGGGCGCTGGACCAATACGGCTTTCGCGCCATCATCGCGCCCAGCTATGCCGACATCTTCTTCAACAACAGCTTCAAGAACGGCCTGCTGCCCATCGTGCTGCCCGAGGCGCAAGTGGCCCAGCTGTTCGACGAGGCGCTGGCCTTTCCCGGCTACCAGCTGACGGTGGACCTGGAGCGCCAGGTGATCGTCAAGCCGCAGGGCGAGGAACTGCCCTTCGAGGTGCAGGCCTTCCGCAAGTACTGCCTGCTCAACGGCCTGGACGACATCGGCCTGACCTTGCGCCAAAGCGACAAGATCAAGGCCTTTGAAGCCGAGCGCCTGGCGACCAAGCCGTGGCTGAACCACACCGTCGCGGGCTGAACACCGCTTTTCACGAATCCGCTGGGCGCCTGCCCCCCCATGGGCGGGCGCCCAGCCATCCAACGATAAAAGACAGCAACCATGAAAATCGCAATCCTGCCGGGTGACGGCATTGGCACCGAAATCGTCGCCGAGGCCGTCAAGGTCTTGAAG
>NZ_JBFUGK010000070.1:0-9346 GCF_056402935.1 Polaromonas sp. P3_B1 | reverse complement strand
TGAGCTTCAATTCCCTGAAACTACTTGGCTGTTGCAAAACAATGCACCCTTGATGGCGAGATTTCCCTCGTTGATCGAGCGCCATCATCGGTGGATAGCTTTTAACTACGGTGGCAGGTGAAGCCGCTGAGCTGTTGAATACTGTTTATTTATCCAGTATAAATGCTGAATGCACTCCGAGCCGTACTACTACTTTGAATACGATCACCTGGGCACTAAACGGCCTCGGCGCACGCGATGGAAGATGACGATTGCCTGGGCGGCTGAACATTACCCGGGTTATCGCCCTCTTCTTTGGAGTGCAGAGGTGCGTCAGGATTTAATGGGCGATCCGGCTGCTTTTAAGCCGTATGGCACTGATCCCACGAATTTTCCGAATCATCCGGGATTCGATCCGCTCAAACACCAGAAAAAGCCTCCTGATTAGGGTACGGTTTGGGTTTGCTAGAGCAGCCAATGCTCTATCGGTTCTCGGTGGTTACCGATCTAAACCTGCCACTACACGTCCATGCTGGGCTACATTCTGGTCATGACAAAAACTTGGTCCTCCCATTGGCGCAAGGTCGCCAAAAGATTGTTTGTGGAGGCTCGTTTACCCATTCTTATTGCGGTCGGTTGGACTGGTTGGTATCGATACTCGGACGGTTGGTGGAATAAGGAGACTTTTGCTCACCTATTCGCTAGCTTCACGATGATGTCATTTCTGTTTGGCAACGTTTTTCGAGTCGATCACAAGGTCAGCCAGGAGGAGACTTTAGACGGCATCTCTGATCGATCTGTAAAGTTGATCGGTGACCTCGATAACGTTAGTCAAAAGTTAGAGGAGCAGACTCGCAAGATTGTGGGTCTTGCGACTGGTGGCGATAGCCAGGCCGAGTTTGTGGTACGTCCCCTCGCTGCTTCAGGTGGGGACATACTGATAGTGTCATTCGCTAACAAGGGTGAGTTCCCTGTTTACGACGTTTGCTCAAAGCTGATTGAGTTACCGGATCCGCTTAATCCTGTTGGAGGCGGTGTGCATCAGGAGGAACGGTCACACCCAGTACTACGGCCCTCAATGGAGATCGACGCTTATTTTTTAGTTGGTGCTGGCCGCGAGTCGGCTTTGTGGCAAATCTCTTTGCAGACTAGGAACAACTATTCCTCCTTGTTAAAGGTCCGCGTTCTGCGTGTAGATGGGGTGCTGAAATTCGCCACGAGGTGGAGCTACGGTGGAGGCGTTTGGAAGCTTGGTGGGGATTTAACGCTTCCGGGTTATGACCCGCAAAACCCTGCGGCCTTTTTTGATGAATGAAGAACGCATCGCTGATATCTAAGCAACAGAATGAACAGGCCGTGTTCGCGGAGTTTTCGCGGCGTACGGGAACGGAGATCGCGTGGGTCAGCGTTCAAAGTCGACCGGAGCCTGAGCCTGATCTGCTATGTACCCATACGCAGGACGGGCCGATCGCTTTCGAGCTTGTGAGCCTGACAGATCCAGAAATCGCCAAAGTACAGGCTGCAGGGCCAAATGCCCGTCAGGATGCGTTTTCTACGGCTGACCCGACCGACCGAATTATTCGGAACAAGCTCACCAAGAAGTACATGACGAGCGCATGCCGCATCGAACTGCTTATCTATACCGATAATCAGATCATCACGCCCGATGATGCTATTGTCCCCACGCTGGTATCGTTACTCGACAATACTGCGCATCTATTCGAGCGTGTGTGGTTCATGGGTGAACGCACAACCTGTTGCCTTTGGCCAATAAAAAAAACCTCCGATTGAGAGGCGCTGCGCCCCTCGCCTGAAAACGGATCGCGCCAGCTAGGAGCAGCCAGCCGTCGGCTATTTCAAGCTTGAGTGCCCCGGTTTTCTCACTCGATACAACGCGCGCTTTACTACGGAATCAGAAACGTCATACCGCAGCGCTAACGACGCTATGGTGTATCGCTCCGTGAGATAGAGCCGCACCACCTCTACCTCGTCTTCTGGCGACAACGAGCGAGGACGGCCAGGAAGATTGCCACGATCACGCGCCGCACGCTGACCAGCAATAGACCTCTCACGAATGATCCCCCGCTCAAGCTCAGCGACAGCACCCAAAATCTGAATGACAAACGACCCCATGGCAGTGGTCGTGTCAAGAGGCTCAGTAAGACTTTTAACCAGCGCACCAGCAGCTTTTATGTCGGCCAAGATAGAGAGCAAGTCAGGCAGCGAACGCGCAACCCTGTCGAGCTTGTAAATCACAAAAACATCGCCAGGGCGCAGAGCCGCGAGGCAGCGACGGAGTTGAGGCCGCGCGCCCACAGAGCTAGCCTTCTCCTCAAAAATCTGCGTGACGCCAGCACGCGCAAGCGCATCAAGTTGCAGATCTGTTTCTTGGTCTTTCGTCGAGACACGCGCATATCCAATCAGCATTGATATTCCCTTAATAGTTGGGAGAAAAWTCTATCAACACGGCTCGGTATATAAAAGCCAAAAATCACCAAAGCGCCCGAGGCGGTGATTCACGATTCGGTGCCCCTCAGGCACCCCATTCGCCAAACAGAGGTCAATAACTCGATATAAAGGCTCATTCGAAGCAATCACAACTGTGGTTGGTTTATCGCCGTCGAGATGCTGAGAAGAGCCCCACATATTGCGACCCGACAGACCCTCACCGTGATCCTTGGTCAGGTACTTCGAGACATACGCCGCGATCTGCGCGAGGCTTTGTTTCTTTGTCCACTTAGCCGGCGTGCCGACTTTGGTTTTGTTATGGCCATCGACGTTCACAGTGCCGTTGGGCTTCCCCTCAAACTCACCGACCACACGTAGCCACATCTGCCGCACGAAGGCGTAAGAGCGCACAGGATGCCCGCCAACACGGATATAGGGTGGCAGCTTATCGATAGCAGCGTGCCAATGCCAGGCGCCCCGCTCCTGTTCCTCAAAAGCCCACACAGCGCGGAAATTCTTGATGTACTTCGACATAAGGCGAGTCCATGCCTTGAAGTCCTTATGCACCCTGTCAAAGTCGGTCATGTTCTCTTTGTAGGTGCCCGTCAGCATCTGCGACAGGTCGTGACTCTTGATGCGATGGCGGCATTTCGTCTTTGCCCTTGAGCGCTCACGTGAGCGCGCCATTTCGCGGGCCTTGGCCTTGCGCTCCTCATCGAGCACGGTCCCGGACTGGTCTACCTCTTGCACCAGGCACGAAGGGTCGTCTATGTCCACCAGGGGGACATAAATCTTTCGCGGGTAAACAATGGTTTCAGTTTGGCCGGTGGCGGCGGAACTCCATGTACGGATCTTCCAGCCCTGCTGCTGCACCTTGCACCAATACCCTTTGTGATTTACGATACTTTCCATCGGCAAGCCTCATTTCTTTTTGCTGATCTGGCCCGGACTGTTGACGCAGTGCCGGGCCTTTTTATTTCCGAGAGAACCTCTTGGTTCACTTATCCCTAATAGATAAATTAAGCGGCGCTCCGCGCCGCCCGGGCCTGCGGCCTTCCGGGCGGCGTCCGATAGCCGACGCTCTGCCCATGCAAACAGTCACCATGGGGTTGCACCCCATACCCCGGGGAGGCTTCTCCTCCCCCCTAAAGGGCACCCCCACGAATACCGGTCTATCAGGAAGTGACTTAGCGGGCGCCGGGCGCATTGGCCTTCCCTTTGGGGTTGTTCATGGCCGCGATCACGGCACCATCACGTAAGCCGTAGCCGGTGCCTGTCACCTGTACGGGATCGGCCGCAGGAGGGTCTACAAGCGTCGCGGGCGAAAAGGACGGGCTACCCCTGCCGGCAGGCCACATCGCGGCGTATGGATCGAATTTAGGCACGGCTAGCCGGTCTTCGCACATGTCCTGGGGCATGGGAACAGGCGTGGCATTTTGGGTGTAGCAGGTACACCCGCGCTTAGCCGTGCGAACGCAGCCGGCTACCCGAGGCACAGCGACTATCTCGCGCTTGTCGTCATACATGGGCCTGTCGCCGGGATCGTGCATGTCGCGAATTCGAGTAACAGCCGCGGGAGGTGCTACACCTGGTGCTTGCGTACCGGCCAACAAAGGAGAGCCTGGCTTGCTCGAAGGTGCCGCAGCAGATACGGCAGGGGCCTCAGTGCCAGTAAACCGCGTCAACAGCCTGTGACTGGTGAAGTAGAGCGAGATAGGCAAAGCAATGATGCACGCGCCCAGCAGGTACACGAGAGGCGGCATCTTGATGCCCGACTTGGTGTGAGCCTCCGCGCTCTTATAGAGCTTGTATCCCCACTTCTTGTAACCCCACGTGCCGATCTGCGCAGTCTTCGGGCTTTCTGGCGAACCGCAGTGATCCCAGGTATAGGTGATGGCGCGAGCGCGACCCCACATCCGGCGCATATGAATGTGCTGACCACACAGGCGGCGGATGTTTACATCGATAAGTTGCGGGTGCTGTGTGATGACCACTATGTCAACGCCGTAATGCCGATGAACTTCAAGCGCTGCAATCCAATCAGGAGGCTTCTGCGATGCTGGACGAGGGCGTGCCAGGCGCTGAATTTCATCGATAAAAATCACTTTATTTTTGACATCGAACGACGGCTGGGCTGGAATCTTTTTGACAATATTCCGCAGACGCGGCGGAGGCAACGTACCAGCCGCAGCCGCCGCAGCATATTCCTCCTCATTCAGTGCCGCAGCCGCCTCATCCTCGGGGGTAGGAGGTGCCAGCGGCTCAAAGGTAATCTGCTCAGGCACCTGTACCCCGCCCTTATGCCAAAGCATCACATCCTCATCGCTGATCACCTGATGCGGGACCAGCAACCCCGGGATACCGTTGACGAGGAATTCGCGCCCAGCAAAGCGCTTGTGCATCAACTCCGTGACGGTGTAGAGCGTCTTGCAGCTCCCAGGCGCACCCGTAATGATCAAAATCATGACGAGCTCCCGAAGAACGAAAAGGACGACTTCAGCGCCCACATAGTGAGGCTGAACGAGATCGCGCCAAGGATCCACTGAAAGCCGAGATCTATCCCATACAGCCCGCCGAGCTTCAACAGGTCCGCAGGAAAGCTGTTGACGGCCGTTTGCATGTAGCCCTTGACCTGGTCAAAGGCCACATCGACGCCCTTGATGCTGATCATGCTCAAGCCGAGGCTTGTAAGAACACGGGCCACCAGGGGCGACACCATGTTGTAGAGCCAACTTGTTAAGTCCATGGTTAAGACCTCAGCGCACCGACAACGATCGACATAGCGATCAACGCAGCGGCGAGCAAAATTAAGGGTTTGAGATTGGGCGCAACGCTGCAGGCAGAAGAAAAACTCACATGCACCGTACCGAACTGGGTATCGATATTGCGATCAGCAGGGCACTCGCTGGAGAACCCACTAAGCCCAGCACCGCCAAGCGTGACCGTGCGCTCAGACTTGGCCGGACCATCACCACTGGGAGTACCAGGCTTCATACAACCGAGCGTGCCAGGCTCGCACTTACCGTCAGGGTCATCACCCATCTTCTTGGTGACTGACTCGACGGTCTTGCCATCGGAGCTTTTTGTAGTCGTCGTGACAGAGCCGCCGCCCCTGCCATCACTCTTGGTGGTGGTAGTCGTCGTGGACCCGTCCGGGTTCGTTACCGTGGTGCTCGATTCTTTCGATTCCGTAGCCGGCGTCTTGTCCGTTGTGGCAGGGCTGCTGGCGGTTGGCGGCCCGCTACTTTGGCTAATGCAGGTGTCCTTGCCGTTGATGGTCCCGTAGGTGTACCCAGGGGGACAGAAGCGATCCTCCGGTATGGGGGCGCAGGTGGGCACACCCGACGCGAAATACACACGCCTTTGCCCTGCAGGACACTGTGCCTCGGGCGTAGGCTGACTCGGGGTAGTGCCAGAGGATGGAAGGCTAGGCAGCCCAGATGTTGCAGGGTCACAGGCATCGGCCTTACGCACTAGCTCCCACGTCGCGTAGGTCTGCACAGGACTGCCGGTGGTCACGGAAACGCCAAGATCAAGCCTTGGGATGGCGGCAGTCACGCAGCCGTCCTGACAGGTGTTGAAGGGGTTCACCTTTTCGCCGGCGACAACACCCCGATGAAACCCTGCAGGACCAGCCGTGCATGATGAAGAGGTACATGCGTACCACTCGCTGTAAGCGTAGTGCACGAGCTGTGACCCCTCACTAGGCGAGTTGGTGGCGTACTTGTCGATTCGCTTCTCAATGCCACCGGCCACTGTGCGTGACTCGATATTGAACCCAGGATTAACGGCGCCGCAAAAGTTGGGAGGGCTAGACGCCAGGCAGCTAGCGCGGGCGGCATTACTCTCAGCAACGAAGTTTGCACCGTCAGCATTTAGGGCTGCATCGAGGTCAGCACAACTAAGCGCGAGCGCTGACCCGCAGGCGATCAATGGCAGAAGAACCAAAACACCGCGAGCAAAATAGCGGCGAAGACGATCAGATCGATGGTCATGATGGGAGGTTGTCATGTTTAAACATGCCGATCAAAACTCGTATCCCGAGAAGAACAATGAGAAACAGCATGTACTGACCTACGAGAGGGGAATAGGTGTCACCCCAGGTCGGTTTGTCGCATGGCAGGGGGAGCACAGGCACAAGCTGCACGGTGACCGCACCTGTAGGTGAAGTCCTTTGATATGAGAGATCCCCACCGGCAGAAGTGAGGTTTGAAACGCCGCTGCAGACCATCACAGACCCGTCCGCAAGGACGGATGAAACTGTGCTGCAGCGGGCGTTCAAGGCTTCGCCTACGCTGAGGTAGCACACCCCCTCGGAATTGAAGCCAGCAGCCATCAGCGCTTCTTCAACATGCTGATGAGCATGTACAGGCCGAAGATCGCCGCGAACAGGATCAGCAGCGAACCCCCGACCGACAGCATGTCACTCTTGGCAGTGTCAATGCCGGCCTTTGCCGATGTCACCAGCTCGCTGTCCACGGCGTGAGCCAGGCCCACGCTCAGGGACAAAATGAAGCCGATAATGACGGCCCAAATTTTCTTGATACCAAACATACGTCTTACTCCTCAAAAGGTGGCCCGGTGAATCCGGAACTACACCCCATAGACCCGGGCGCTTCGCAGCGATGCGGGTCTACAGGCTGGAGTCACTTCACGTCGAAGCAGGAGCAGCGCGGCGAATCTGAGAGGCAGGGATCGGAGTCAGGTCGGTAAGCACGGCGCATATGTCGCCCTTGTTGTCACCCCAGTCCGGCACCTGCAGCGCGAAGGTTGCGCGGAACGTACCGGGAACACACTTGGCCTGCAGCGCTGCATCGCGGGTGCGGAGTGCCCCCACAGTGATGACGGTCTCGCCGTCATCGCCCAGAAGGATGGACCGCGCAGCGAAGTGCGGGAACTTGTTGCCCTTGGCGGTGGTGCGCTCCTCGTTTTCGACGGTAAGGATGCGAACGGTGGATGAAAAAACGGTCATGATGAATTTCCTTTAGTCGATGGTTGATGTAGTGCCGGAACCCGGCCCGAAGCCCTCACGCGAAGGCTTAAGGCCAGACTCAATCACTGAGCACCTTGACCTTGCTGCAGGAGAAGAAGGTGTCGAAGTGCGAACACTCAGACCAAAACAGGCCAAGCCGAACGCGTTGGACCCGCACGGTGGCACCGCCTGGAAACTGCACCACGCAGCCCTTCTTAACCGCACGGCGACGGGTGCAATCGAGGTTGGAGGCCTTCGGCGCGCTCATGGCAACCGCTCCACCGTGACAGCAGAGATGCCTCGACCCAACAGCGAGCGCAAAAGCACCACCGCGTCAGCGGCACCCACGCCACTGCACACGTCAAAATGACCATCAATGTCAGAGTACGAGAGGCTGTACAACGGGATGCACACCCCCTGCCCAGAATCAGCGGCCGGAGGCACCCGGCGGGCCTCATCGTTTTCAGCAGGGGGAGTGCTCTGTGCAGCAGCGCAACGGGCATTCCATGCATCCCGAGCAGCTACCGATTCGTCAAATGTCAAATGTTTCATGGAGTGCCTTCCAATGAGTTGATCGATAATTACCCATGCGAAGGGGTAAATACACGTTTCAGCGTGTAAACGAAATATACACGCTATTGCGTGTACAAATCAACCATGGAGAAGCGAAAAATGCCGTTAGCCGACACCATTGAACGAGCAGCAGAGGTCGCGGGAAGCCAGACGGCACTCGCAAAACTCATCGACGTCACCCCTCAGAACCTGAGCGACATCAAGAAGGGCAAGCGTGCATGCGGCCTTAAAAAACGAATCCAGATAGCGGAAATAGCCGGCGCAGACCGCCTGCGGACAATCTTCGAATACTTTGAAGATTCCCTCGACCCCACAGACGATTACGAGGCCCAAGCCAAAGCCACAATCCGAGCAATGCTTGACGCATTCCCACCGGAAACAGACGGATTGCCAGCGCCCAAAGAAAAACCCCTGCAAGCAAAAAGCCTACAGGGGTCATCTTGGCGGAAACGGAGGAATTCGAACAACATCTTCAAGCCCGGGATTTCCGGGCTTTTTTACTTTGCATCAAACTCAGCGACCAAGCTCAATATGAGCCACCACCGCCGGATGTTCGGGGGAACGAAGCGGATGGGGGGATTCCCCCATGTAGCGAAGCGCGACAAACAGCGGCGTAGACTGCCCATCGGGAGATGTTCCGATGAGCCAGATTTTGACTAGTGCCGAGGTGCAAACTTTTTGCAGCACAAATCACCGCGCCGTGATGTTGATGGACCGGGGAACACTGGACTACGTCGGTGCCAGGTGCTGCTTGCTCAATCACGTCTTTTCCGGGTTTGAGCTCGCTGCTCAGTCGGTAGAGAAGTACCTGAAGGCAATGCTGCTGCTTAAGACGCCCGGTCTTAACGTCCGCCGTTACACCCATAAAGTCATGGAGCTAGCTGCAGATGTTCAGGACGCTGGCATAGCCGATCTTTCCGCGCACCAGCAAACAATAGGGCGCCTACAGGGGCACTACCAAGGGCGGTATCCCGATAATCCTGGGCAGCTAACCTCCTCGTCCACAGCGGAGATTGCTCAAATAGATCTGCTGCTTGATCGAATTGTTGCTTCAATGCCGGCCCCTCCCGATGTCATGATTCGAACGGGGGTCTATGTCCGAGCGTTGCTGATGGTTGAGCGGCGTGAGCTTCAATTCCCTGAAACTACTTGGCTGTTGCAAAACAATGCACCCTTGATGGCGAGATTTCCCTCGTTGATCGAGCGCCATCATCGGTGGATAGCTTTTAACTACGGTGGCAGGTGAAGCCGCTGAGCTGTTGAATACTGTTTATTTATCCAGTATAAATGCTGAATGCACTCCGAGCCGTACTACTACTTTGAATACGATCACCTGGGCACTAAACGGCCTCGGCGCACGCGATGGAAGATGAC
>NZ_JBFUGK010000069.1:0-10172 GCF_056402935.1 Polaromonas sp. P3_B1 | reverse complement strand
CTCCTAATTTCCCCTGCTTTTAAAACAAGCAGGGTAGTGCCTACGTGGGTCAGTTTTGGATGGAAATTACTGCGCTAAGTGGGTCAGATTTCGACGGAATTCAACACCGGCGTTTAGTGGGACAAGCTATTACCTACGATCTATTTGATCGACCCCGTCCGCCGCCCGTCGAATTGACCTTTTGACCCAGAAAGCAGAAAGCCCTCAATTGAGGGCTTGTGCTTGAGTGAAAACCAACTGTCATCAGTGATGACATCAGCTGTTTTCAGTTAGTAACCACTATCGCGTTACCGCGGTAAATGGTGCCGGAGAGATGAATCGAACACCCGACCTTCTCATTACGAATGAGCTGCTCTACCGACTGAGCTACACCGGCGTTTTATTAAATACAGCCCGAGATTATAGCCCGGAGTGGTAGGAGGTCACCCGATCGACCTCATTTTTGGAGCCCAGCATGACGCTGACGCGCTCGTGGAGCTTGCCGGGCTGCAGGTCGAGGATGCGCTGTTTGCCGTTGGTGGCGGCGCCGCCGGCCTGTTCTATGAGCCAGCTCATGGGGTTGGCTTCGTACATCAGGCGCAGTTTGCCGGCCTTTTCGGGCTCGCGTTTGTCCCAGGGGTAGAGGAAGACGCCGCCGCGGGTCAGGATGCGGTGCACGTCGGCCACCATGGAGGCGATCCAGCGCATGTTGAAGTCCTTGCCGCGCGGGCCGTCCTTGCCTTGCAGGCATTCGTCGATGTAGCGCTTCACCGGGGCGTCCCAGTGCCGCATGTTGCTCATGTTGATGGCGAACTCCTTGGTGTCCGCGGGGATCTTGACGTTTTCCTCGGTCAGCACGAAGGAGCCCTGTTCGCGGTCCAGGGTGAACATGGCCACGCCGTCGCCGACTGTCAGCACCAGGGTGGTCTGCGGGCCGTAGATGCAGTAGCCGGCCGCGACCTGTTTGCTGCCGGCCTGCAAAAAGTCTTTTTCTTCGACGCCGGCATGGCCTTCGGGCTTTTTGAGCACGCTGAAGATGGTGCCAATGCTGACGTTGACGTCGATGTTGCTGGAGCCGTCGAGGGGGTCGAACAGCAGCAGGTATTCACCCTGGGGGTAGCGGTTGGGCACCACATAAATGCTGTCCATTTCTTCCGAGGCCATGGCCGCCAGGTGGCCGCCCCATTCATTGGCCTCGATCAGCACCTCGTTGGCGATGATGTCGAGCTTTTTCTGGACTTCGCCTTGCACGTTCTCGCTGGAGGCCGTGCCCAGCACGCCGCCCAGCGCGCCCTTGTTGACGGCCTGGCTGATGCTTTTGCAGGCGCGGGCCACCACTTCCAGCAGCAGCCGCAGCTGCGAGGGGATGTGGCCGTCCATGCGCTGCTGCTCGACCAGGTAGCGCGTCAGGGAGATTTTTTGGGACATGGGGGGCTCCGTTCGATGAAAGGGGGGATCGGTTGGGCGGCGATGTGGTTGCCGGGTATGGCCGGGCAGGGTGATCAGCGAGGCTTGCCTTGCTGGTTGCGCTCTTCAAATTCGGCGAGCGTGGCCAGGGCGCCCTCCAGCAGGTACTCGTCGTCCTGGGCGCGTGCAATGTCCACGCGCTGCTGGAAGAAGGCGCGTGCTTCGGCAGTCCGACGTTTTTCGTGCGCGATTACGCCGAGCTGGAACAAGGCGTCGAGCACGATGTCGGTGTCCTCCAGGGCCTGGCCCAGCGCCAGGCGCTGTTGCAGCCAGGTTGTTGCCTCGGCATGTTTGCCCAGCTTGTAGGCATTTTGCGCCAGGTTGTTGATGACGCCGGACATGCGCCTGTCCGAGCCGAAGCCGAAGGCGGCTTGTGCATCGGCTAGCAGTTGCCGGTTGTGCGCCAGCGCTTCGGCGAAGCGGCCGGCTTCATGCAGGGCGTAGCCGATTTCTTCGCGCATGCCCAGCTTCTGCTCGGTGCTCATCGTGACGCCTTCGTGCGCGGCCCAGTGGGCCGATTGCTGAAGGTGTTCGATGGCGGTGTCGTAGTCCTTGGCCTCCAGGGCCGACTCGCCGATGGCGTAGTGCTGTTCGTAGCGTTCGGTGGGCGTGAGGCCGCCCTTGGCGGCGCGCATGGCCAGGGCACGCAAACCCAGGGGCAGGCCTTCGGTGTCCTGCTGGCGTTTGTGGAACACGACGAACTGCAGCCACAGCAGGTCAGCCATTTCGTCGGAATCGGCTCCCACGGCCTCGGCCAGGGGCTGCAGCGCGGCCAGGTCGGCCGACATGCGTGAACCGCTGAACATGCTTTTGGCGTCGTACACGGTGCGGCGCAAGCGGTTGAACTTCTTCGCAAACCGCTTTGCGGGGGTACCGAATGAGAAGAATGCCATGGCGGTGTCGTCCTCGTTGTGTTCAGTCGGCCAGGGCGCGAGAGACCACTTCGTGCGTGTCTTTGCTCAAGTCGGTTTTGGCGGCCACACGGGCAATCGCTTCACGCGCCGCGCTGCGATAAGGCTCGGCCAGCTTGCTCCAGCGGTCCAGGGCGCGCGCCAGGCGGGCGGCGACCTGCGGGTTGATGGCGTCAAGCTCCATCACGCGGTCGCTCCAGAACACATAACCGGCGGCGTCGGCGCGGTGGAAGGCGGCCGGGTTGCCCTGGCAGAAGGTGCTGACCACGCTGCGCGCGCGGTTCGGGTTGCGCAGGCTGAAGTCGGCATGCTTCATGAGCTGCTTGACGGCGGGCAGCACGTTGCCGCCGCGGTCTGGTGCGCCGGCCTGCAGGCCGAACCATTTGTCGATGACCAGGGCTTCGTCCTTGAACATGGCGTGGAACAGCGGCAGCGCCTCGCCGGCCAGGGCATGGCCGCTGGAGACCAGCGCGGCCAGCGCGTTGAAGCGGTCGGTCATGTTGCCGGCGTCCTTGAAGCGCTGCAGGGTCTTGTGCGGCCAGGTCGCGTCAGGGGTGCTGTGCGCGGTCAGGCACAGGTGCGTCAGCGCCATGCCCGCGAGCGCGCGGCGGCCGCTGGAGGCGGGGTCAGGCGTGTAGGCGCCGGTGTCGTGGTTGGCTTCGTACACGGCTTCCCAGTCGGCCGCCAGGGCCGTGGCCAGCTGCAGGCGCATGGCTTCGCGCACCGTGTGGATGCGCTGCGGGTCCACCACCTCGAGCTGCTCGGCCAGGTAGGTCTCCGAAGGCAATGTGAGCACCAGCTCCTTGAAGGCCGCATCGAGTGTGGGGTGGCGCAGCACCTGGCGCATGGCGCCGAGGTAGGCTTCGTCGAGCACGGCGGCGGGTACGGCCTCAGCCGTGATGGCCGCGATGGCGCGGTTGACGGCCAGGCGCTGGCCGGCTTCCCAGCGGTTGAAGGGGTCGCTGTCGTGCGCCAGCAGGTGCAGCAGCTGGGCGTCGCTGTAGTCGAACTCCAGCACGACCGGGGCGCTGAAGCCGCGCAGGATGGAGGGCACGGGTTCGGCGTCAATGCCGGTGAAGGTCAGCGTTTCGGTGGGCTGGGTGAGCACCACGGTGCGCGTCGAGGTGGGCGCCCGGCTTTCACCTGCCAGTTGCAGCGGAAGGTCGCGGCCGTCCGCGCCCAGCAGGCCCAGGCTGACGGGGATCACAAAAGCCTCCTTGACGGGCTGGCCCACGGTGGGCGCGCAGCTTTGCGACAGCGTGAGGGTGTAGCTGCGGGCTGCCGCGTCATAACTGCCCTGGGCGCGCACGCGCGGCGTGCCGGCCTGGCTGTACCAGCGCTTGAACTGGGGCAGCAGGCGCGCCAGGTCCGACATCGGGTTGGCGTCGGCGATGGCCTGCGCGAAATCGTCGCAGGTCACGGCGTGGCCGTCATGGCGCTCGAAGTACAGCGTCATGCCGCGGGCAAAGCCTTCGCGGCCCACCAGGGTCTGCATCATGCGCACGACCTCGGCGCCTTTTTCGTAAATGGTGACGGTGTAGAAGTTGCTGATCTCGACATAGCTGTCGGGACGCACCGGGTGGGCCATGGGGCCGGCGTCTTCGGGGAACTGGGCGGTGCGCAGCACGCGCACGTCTTCAATGCGCTTGACGGCGCGGGCCGAGGCCTCACCGCACAGGTCTTGTGAAAACTCCTGGTCGCGGAAGACGGTGAGGCCTTCCTTGAGGCTCAGCTGGAACCAGTCGCGGCAGGTGACGCGGTTGCCCGTCCAGTTGTGGAAGTACTCATGGCCGACCACGCTCTCGATGTTGGAAAAATCCACGTCGGTGGCAGTAGCCTGGTTGGCCAGCACGTACTTGGTGTTGAAGATGTTCAGGCCCTTGTTTTCCATGGCGCCCATATTGAAGTCGCTGGTGGCGACGATCATGAAACGCTCCAGGTCCAGCGGCAGGCCGAAGCGGGCCTCGTCCCAGGCCACCGAATGCATGAGTGAGGTCATGGCGTGCTCGGTCTTGTCGAGGTCGCCGGGGCGCACATAGACCTGCAAGGTGTGCTGCTTGCCGGCGCGCGAGGTGATGCGCTGCTCACGGCTGACCAGCTGGCCGGCCACCAGGGCGAACAGGTAGCTGGGTTTTTTGTGCGGGTCCACCCACTTGGCGAAATGCCGCGCGCCGTTGGGGCCGGGCTCCAGCGGGCCCTGGTCGACCAGGTTGCCGTTGGACAGCAGCACCGGGTACTGGGCCTTGTCGGCGCGCAGGGTCACGGTGTAGCTGGCCATCACGTCGGGGCGGTCCAGGAAATAGGTGATGCGGCGAAAGCCCTCGGCCTCGCACTGCGTGAAGAAGGAATCATTGCTGACGTACAGGCCCATCAGCTTGGTGTTTTTGGCGGGGCAGGTGGTGGTGAAGATTTCCAGGTCGAAGGGCTCGTTGCCTTCGGGCAGGTTCTCCAGCACCAGGCGATTGCCTTCCATCTTGAAGGAAGTGCCCTGGCCGTTGACCAGCACACGCGCCAGGTTGAGCTCCTCGCCGTCGAGCTTGAGCGGCTGGGCCGGCACGTCGGGGTTGCGGCGCAGGCGCATCTTGTTGAGCACGCGGGTCTTCGCCGGGTCCAGGTCGAAGCACAGGTCGACGGTGTCTATCCAGTAGGCGGGGGCGATGTAGTCGGCGCGGTTGATCACCGTGGGGCCTTGTCCGGATCCGCGGTCATCGGGCATTTGCAACATGGCTACTTCCTCAAAACAATCTAAAAATTCAAAAACTCAAAATCACTCAACGAAACCTGGGGCGGCGGCGCGGCCGCCCGGGGCATCGGGCATCTATCAGACGCCCTGCTTCAGCGAGGCTTCGATAAAGACGTCCAGGTCGCCGTCCAGCACCTTCTGCGTGGCCGAGACCTCGACGTTGGTGCGCAGGTCCTTGATGCGGCTGTTGTCCAGCACATAGCTGCGGATCTGGTGGCCCCAGCCCACGTCGGTCTTGGTGTCTTCCAGCTTTTGCTGGGCTTCCTGCTGCTTGCGCAGCTCGAAGTCGTACAGCCGCGAACGCAGGCGCTTCCAGGCCACGTCGCGGTTGCTGTGCTGGCTGCGGCCGTCCTGGCACTGCACGACGATGCCGGTCGGGATGTGCGTCAGGCGCACGGCCGAATCGGTCTTGTTGATGTGCTGGCCGCCGGCGCCGCTGGCGCGGAAGGTGTCGGTGCGCACGTCGGCCGGGTTGATTTCGATTTCGATGGAGTCATCGATCTCGGGGTAGACGAAGACCGAGGCAAACGAAGTGTGGCGCCCGCCCGAGGAGTCAAACGGCGACTTGCGCACCAGGCGGTGCACGCCGGTTTCGGTGCGCAGCAGGCCGAAGGCGTACTCACCCTCGATCTTGATGGTCGCGCCCTTGATGCCGGCGGTGTCGCCGGGGGATTCGTCCTCGACCGTGGTCTTGAAGCCCTTGCGCTCGGCGTACTTGAGGTACTGGCGCAGCAGCATGCTGGCCCAGTCGCAGGCTTCGGTGCCGCCGGCGCCGGCCTGGATGTCCAGGAAGCAGGGGAGGGGGTCGGCCGGGTTGTTGAACATCCGGCGGAATTCCATTTTTTCGACCTCGGCGGCGATCTTGGCGGCTTCGCCTTCAATCGTCACCATGCCGGCATCGTCGCCTTCGCCCTTGGACATCTCGAAGAGCTCGGTGTTGTCGGAGAGCTCCGAGCTCAGGCGGTCGATCACATGGACCACGTCTTCCAGTGATTTTTTTTCCTTGCCGAGTTCCTGTGCGCGCTTGGGGTTGTCCCAGACCTTGGGGTCTTCAAGTGCGGCGTTGACTTCGTTCAGCTTTCGTTCTTTGGCAGGGTAGTCAAAGATACCCCCGAAGCTCGTTGACCCGGTTGCTGAGGTCGACGAGCTGGTTGCTGATGAGGTTGATGCGTTCTGCTTCCATGGTTCTTCTGTCCTGAATAAGGTGGTAGCCGCAAGAGGGCGGCTGAACCCGTCATTTTCTCATGACACGGGCGTCACTGCTCCAGAAAGCCCTCAATCAGTGTTGCCAGCTGTTCCGGCTGGTCGTGGTGCAGCATGTGGCCGGCGTTCTGGATCACGGCGACACTGGCCTGGGGCACCTGTTTCAGGCGCTCGTGGTATTCGGCCAGGCTGTATTTGCCTTGCCACCAGGTGGCCAGCGAATCGTCAGAGGCCTCGACGGCCAGGGTCGGCGCGCTGATGCAGCGGTAGATGGCCAGGGCCTCGTCGACGCGGTAAAGCTGCGCGCTGGTGATCTTGTGCGCGGCCTCGCCCAGGATTTGCCATTGCCCGGCCGTATCGGGCCGCGCCCAGTGGCTGGCCAGCCAGCCCGCCTTGTCGGCCGACAGGCGCGGGTTGGTCTTCATCAGGCGGCGCGCCACGCCGTCCACGCTGTCATAGGCCTTGAGCGCGAGTTCGCCGCGCTGCAGGCTTTTGAGCTCGTCCATCCATTTGGCATAGCGGCCGGGCGCCTGCTCGGGCTTGCTGGCCGGCAGGCCGAAACCTTCGAGATTGACCAACCGGCGTATGCGTGCGGGCCGCACACCGGCATACAGCATGACGACATTGCCGCCCATGCTGTGGCCGACCAGGTCCACGGATTTGTCACCTGCGTAGTGATCAAGCAGGAAATCCAGGTCGGCGAGGTAGTCGGCGAACCAGTAGCTGTCGGCGGGGCTGCCATCGGGGCCCGAACCCGTGAGCCCAAAGCCGCGCCAGTCGGGCGCAATGATGGTTCGGCCTTGCGCGAAGGCGTCGGACAGGGCGTCCACCATGAACTGGTAGGAGGCGGCCACGTCCATCCAGCCATGGACGAGGACCAGCGGCGGCAGCGCGGGATTGGTGCCCGAGGGGCTTTCCCACAGGCGCACGTGATAGCGGAGGCCGCGTATAGGGACAAACTCGCTGCGGGAAGATCGTTTTTCTTTGTACATTGATCGCAATCATAAGGAGACATGCATTGAAGCGCAGTCAACACAGAGACAAGCTGGCCAAGGCACAAGCCGACCACTACGCGGCGCTGCACGCCGGCTTTCGCTGGCAGGTGGATGAACACTTCAACATCGCCGAGGCCTGCTGCAGCCGCTGGGCACGCGAGCAGCCCAGGACCGCGGTACGGGCTTACAAGCCGGGCGCGGCGACGGTCTCGCACAGCTACCAGGAACTGCAAAAGGCCGCCGATGCGCTGAGCCAGGTGTTGACGGGCCTGGGCGTGCAGCGCGGCGACCGTGTCGCCATCGTGATGCCGCAGCGCCTGGAAACCGCCGTGGCCTATATGGCGGTGTTCCAGATGGGTGCGGTGGCCATGCCGCTGTCCATGCTGTTCGGCCCCGATGCGCTCGAATACCGGCTGCAGGACAGCGATGCCGTGGTGGCCATTTGCGACGAGAGTTCCATCGCCAGCCTCAAAGCGATTCGCGGTAATTGCCCGGCGCTGCGCACGGTGATCGCAGCGGGCAGCGCCCAGGGCCAGGGCGATATCGACTACGGCAGTGCGCTTGCGGCCCAGAAGGGTGCTTTCACGGCCGTCAAGACCAAGGCCGAGGAAGGCGCCATCCTGATCTACACCAGCGGCACCACCGGCCCGCCCAAGGGGGCGCTGTTGCCGCATCGCGCGCTGATCGGCAACCTGCCGGGATTTGTCTGCAGCCACAACTGGTTTGGTTTCGACGGCAAAACGAATCAAAAATCGGACGCGGTGTTCTGGTCTCCGGCAGACTGGGCTTGGACCGGGGGCTTGATGGATGCGCTGTTGCCAAGCCTTTATTTCGGCCGGCCCATCGTCGCGTTTAACGGGCGCTTCAGCCCCGAGCTGGCTTTCAAGCTCATGGCGGAGCAGGGCGTGACGCACACCTTTTTGTTCCCCACAGCCCTCAAGGCCATGATGAAGGCCTACCCTCGGCCCGGGCAGCACTTCAAGTTGAAATTGGAAGCCATGATGAGCGCCGGCGAGGCGGTGGGCGATGCCGTATTTGCCTACTGCCAGGAGCAGCTCGGCGTGACCGTCAATGAAATGTTCGGCCAGACCGAAATCAACTACGTCGTGGGCAACTGCAGCCGCTTCTGGCCTGCCCGGCCGGGCAGCATGGGCAAAGGCTACCCGGGCCACCGCGTCGCGGTGATAGACGACGAGGGGCATGAATGCCCTGTCGGCGTGCCGGGCGATGTCTCGGTGAACCGTTATGACGTGCATGGCGATCCCGACCCTATCTTTTTTCTGGGCTACTGGAAAAAAGAGGCGGCCACCCGCAACAAATTCACCGGCGACTGGTGCCGCACCGGCGACCTCGCGCGCCGCGATGCCGAGGGCTACCTCTGGTACGAGGGCCGCGCCGACGACGTGTTCAAGGCCGCCGGTTACCGCATAGGCCCCGGCGAGATCGAGAACTGCCTGGTCAAGCATGCGGCCGTCGCCAACGCGGCCGTGGTGCCCAAGCCCGACCGCGAGCGCGGTGCCGTCGTCAAGGCCTATGTGGTGATCGCGCCCGACCAGGTCGCGGCCCGTGCAGCGCATCCGGGCGGTGCGGCCGGGTTTGACGAAGAGCTCACGGTAAAACTGCAGGCCCATGTGAAGACCATGCTGGCGCCTTATGAGTACCCCAAGGAGATTGAGTTCATAGACGCGCTGCCCATGACGACCACGGGTAAGGTGCAACGGCGGGTGCTGCGGCTGCAGGAGGAAGAGCGCTTCAAGGCGCAATCAACAAGCTGACGCCGCCAAAGGCAGCTCAGGTATCCGGTATTACTCCTTCCCCCGCTGGGGGAAGGTAGGGATGGGGGCTGTGCCGTGGCATGCCCCATCAGCATTGCAAACGCCGCAGGCCCTCACCCCCACCCTCTCCCAGGGGGAGAGGGAGTTAAAGAGGTGCGCTTATTCAGCGTGCGGCAACTTGTTCGGCTACGTAGATTTCAACGCGGCGATTTTTGTCGCGGCCTTGCTGCGTGCTGTTGTCGGCCACAGGCTCGCGCGAACCGCGGCCGTCGGTCACGATACGGGTGCGGGCCACGCCGCGGCTGACCAGGTAGTCGCGGGCCGAGTCGGCGCGGTCTATGGACAGCGGGTTGTTGATGGCGTCGGAGCCGGTGTTGTCGGTGTGGCCGATGATGGTGACCGTCGTGACCGGGTTCTGGTTCAGGCTGGTCGCGAACTGGTTCAGGATGGGCGCGAAGTTGGGCTTGATGGCCGAGCGGCCCACGTCAAACGAGACGTCGCTGGGAATGTCCAGCTTCAGGCGGTTGTCGGTGGTCTGGCTCACAGCCACACCGGTGCCCACGGTGGCGCGTTCCATCGCGGCTTTTTGGTCCTGCATTTTCTTGGACCAGATGTAGCCGCCGCCCGCGCCGACCGCACCGCCCAGCACCGCGCCGGTGGCCGCACCCTTGGAGCCGCCGGTGGCCGCGCCCAGCAGCGCACCTGCGACGGCGCCAATGCCGGCGCCCTTGGCCGTGTCGGACTGGGTTTCGCTCATGTTGGCGCAGCCGGAAAGCATGGCGGCGGCCAGGACGGCGCAGCCCAGGGAAGTGGTGGTCAGTTTGTGGGTCAGTTTGTTCATGAAATTCTCCTCGGGACAGATTGGACGATGTCGTTATGAAGCTGTGTTGATGAACTCAAAGGAGCTCAAAGATTTCAGCCACGAGCGATTAAATCGTTGGTGTGTGAATCCTAGGCACGCAATTGGTGAGCAGTTGTAAGACAAGGGCCCGAATCGGGCCTCCTGCACGCCGCGAGCTAAGAACCTGCTCACGGCCTAGGCGGGGCCGCGCAAGCACCTTCTCGGGATGGGATGCAAGGCGCGGTGCGACGCCCATAG
>NZ_JBFUGK010000068.1:0-11140 GCF_056402935.1 Polaromonas sp. P3_B1 | reverse complement strand
GTCAAAAACAACTCGCCTGCGGCTCAAACACGTTTTTGCCCTGATCCGCTTGTCTCTGCGCTCCTCGGCCCAGCCAGGACGGGGCAATCGGGATCGGGGACAGAAGACAAATACCAAAGAAAAATCACTACAAACAAGGACACGCCACGGCGTGTCCTTGTGGTTTCAGGTATTCGGCTTCTTGTCTTTGGCTGTTTGGTATCTCGGGCCCCTTGTGTATGCGCCGAGGAGCGCAGGTCCAGACGGATAAGGGCAAAAACGTGTTTGAGCGAAGCGAGTTGTTTTTGACCCCGTCTGGACCGAGCACCGCAGGCTGCCCCGTAGCGAAGCGAAGGGGACGCAGACACCAGGGTCGCCTTTTCTTTTGCTTACTTTTCTTTTGGCGAAGCAAAAGAAAAGTGAGTAGCTGCCGGGCTACCCCCGGCCAGCAGGACTAAGCAGGGGAAAGAGGGGAAAGAGGGGAAAGAGGGGAAAGAGCGCGCCCGCCGGCGCAAGACCCGGCCCTCCCTCAGCAGGGAATGGGGCAGAGGGGGGTCAGCCAACCCCCAACCGATTCCCGCTGCCACCCGACCGGTGCGTACCATCCGGCCCATACAGCGGCTGGCCGCCGGCCTTGAGGAAACTCAGTGTCTGGCGCGTGAAGTCCAGGTGGGTGTGGACCACCACACCGTTGCGGTGGTTCAGTTCGTGGGCTTCGGTCGCGCGTGCCAGCAGCTGTTGCCAGGCGGTTTTGAGCGCGGTGCTGCCGGCGGCGGCCGCGGCATCAGCGCCGTGGCGGCCCGGGCCGTAACCCAGGCTTTGCTGCAGCGCTTCGCGGCGCCGGCCTGTCTCGGTGATCTGTCCAGCGAGTTGGGATTTACGTTCGGCCAGCCCGGGAAGTTCGGCGAACCGGCCCTCGGTCATGGCCTGGGCTTCCCGGTTCAGCAGTTCAAGGAACAGGACTGCCTGGGCATGTTCGTGCTTCAGCAGTTCGAGCAGTGCACCGCTCATTTGTTGGGCTCTTCACCCAGCAGGTCGCGCACCGTGGCCAGCAGGCCGTCGGCGATCTTGCCGGTGTTGACCTGGTAGCGGCCGGCGCTGATTTCTTCGCGGATTCTGGCCACGCGGGCGGCGTCAAAGTCCGACTGGGTGGACAGCAGCGGCGCCGGTGAGACCGGGCGTGCCAGGGCGCCGGGCGCCGGCGCTGCGGCCCGGCTTTCGCGGGCGGCGGGGGCAACGCTGTCGGCCACATTCTTGAGGAATGTGAAGGTTTTCTGGATGTTCATGGAGGGATTCCTCGGGGGGACATCACCGCTCTAACGGCGGATCGGATGAAAACTTTAGGGTTCATTTCAAAAAAATTCTGAGTGAATTTCAGTGAACCCGTTCCACCGTGCCGTCCGCCAGCGCGATGCCGCTGAGCAGCTGGCCGCCGGCCGTCTTGACCTGGACCAGGGCGCCCACGGCGGCGCTGCTCATGGCCTTGCCTTCGGTGCTGGCGGTAAACCCCGGGCCGCGCGTGCGCAGGCGTACGGCCTGGCCCTGCTGCACCGCGATGGGGGCGCGCAGCGACTCGCGCCGCAGCGGCGCACCCGAGGCAATGGTGTTCAGCGCCGTGACGCCGTTGAACTGGGCCGGGTCCGTCACCACGCCGCGCGGCAGGGCCGCGAGGTCGCCTTCACGCAGCGCCGCATCGTCCGGTGCGAGTACCTGCCCGGCGCCGATAGGCCTGGCCGCCACGTAATAGCTGCCGCGCACGGCGATATAGGCCGGCACATAACGCGTCCAGGGCGTGGCCGAATTGCAGCGCACACCGACCGACACGCGGCCCCAGAGCCGCGCACCGCCGGGCAGAAAGGGCTCGATCGCATCGCAGGGCGGCAGTGCGCCCGACAGGGGCGTGTTCAGGGTGATGGATACCTCTCCCGGAAGCCCGGCGGCCTGCTCTTGCAAAAAGCGTTCGATCACGGTGCGCGCGCTGCCGGCCAGCGCTGCGGCTTGCGGGCCCCCGGCGCGCGCCGGCAGGCTGCAGGCGGCAAGGCCTGCAAGCAGCAGGGCGAGGCGGGGAATTAAGTTCATTCGCAGATTGCGCAGATTTCCGCAAATTCTAGAAACCGGAAGCACAAGCCAAGGCCTGAAGTGCGCGGCAATCCGGCTGTTATTCGTCCGATTGAAAAGGAGGCGATGGGAGTGCAATGCGTGAGGTCCCAATGCATGACAACCGACCCTTGCCACCGTTCGCCCTGAGCTTGTCGAAGGGCTTCGACCCTTCGACAAGCTCAGGACAGGCCAAGCTCAGCCCGAACGGTGGACGGCTTGAGCCAAAGCTGTGTGTCGCCCTGGACCAGGAAGCCTCAATAAGCCCGAATTGGCCGCTGAAACCCCGTCTGTTCCGCGGATTGCGAAAGCGGGCGATTCCTACAATTTTGCTCAAAGGCGGCACTGCGGAAAGCGCGGGCGACGCAAGCACGGAGAAACGACATGATCGACAAACTGGATTCAGCGCTGCGCTTTCACCAGGAGGCGCTGAGCCTCAGGGCGCGGCGGCAGGAAGTGCTGTCGGCCAACATCGCGAACGCGGACACGCCGCACTACAAGGCGCGTGACTTTGATTTCAGCAGCCGACTTACTGAGGCGCTGGAGCGCGGCCGCCAGTCCAAAGCCATGAGCATGTCGACCACATCCGCGCGCCACCTGCCCGGCGAGGCGCCTGCCTCGGGCGCGGACGAGCTGCTGTACCGCACACCCGCACAGTCCAGCATAGACGGCAACACGGTGGAGATGGACATGGAGCGTGTCAACTTCGCCGACAACGCCATGCGCTACGAAGCCAACCTCACGCTGCTGGGCGCGAAGATCAAGTCGCTGCTGGCGGCGGCCCAGTAATCCATCCACACATTCAATAGCAGGCCTGCACCCATGGCGGATTTCAACAGCTCCAGCGGCATCTTCGCGATCGCCGGTTCCGCCCTGACGGCGCAGTCCCAGCGTATGAACGTGGCGGCCAGCAACATGGCCAATGCCGACAGCGTGGCCGGCCCTGACGGCCAGCCCTACCGCGCGCGCCAGGTGGTGTTTGAGACCGCGCCTGTGCCCGGCGATGCCATAGGCGGTGTGCGCGTCTCGCGTGTTGTTGAAGACCAATCCCCCTTGCGTATGGTGCACGACCCCAAGAACCCCGCCGCCAATGCTGAAGGTTATGTGGCCATGCCCAACGTCAACCCGGTGGAAGAAATGGTCAACATGATTTCGGCCTCGCGCTCCTACCAGGCCAACGTCGAGGTGCTCAACACCGCCAAGACGCTGATGCTCAAGACCCTGACCGTCGGCCAGTAAGCGCCGCGCGTTTGCTTCTTCCACCCCTCCCTCCACAGGAAACATTTTCATGGCCGTGAACGCCCCCGCCGCATCCGACCCCGCGAGCACGCTGAACGCCCTGGCTTCGCAGCAGGGGTCCGCCGCCGACAGCGAGCAGCGCTTCCTCAAGTTGCTGGTCACGCAGCTGAACAACCAGGACCCGCTGAACCCGCTGGACAACGCGCAGCTGACCTCGCAGCTCGCGCAGATGAGCACCGTGAGCGGCATTGAAAAACTCAACGGCGCGGTGCAGTCGCTGCTGGCCCAGAGCGGCGCCAGCCAGGTGCTGCAGTCGGCCGCGCTGATAGGCCGCACGGTGCTGGTTCCGGGAAAGGACGTGGTGGTGAAAGACGGCACCCCGGCCAAATTCGGCATAGACCTGGCCGGCGCCGCCGACGCGGTGAAGGTCAGCGTGAAGAACGCGGCCGGCGAGGTGGTGCGCAGCTTTGACCTGGGCGCGTTGCCGGCCGGCGTGAAGATGGTCGACTGGGACGGCAAGAGCGACACCGGCGCCGCCGTGCCCGACGGCAACTACACCCTCAGCGTGACGGCCAAGGCCGGCAAGGACGACGTGCAGTCGCTCGCGCTGACCTACGCCAAGGTCGCCAGCGTGGCGCAGGTGTATGGCGGCGCGTCGCTGGACCTGGGCGGCGGCCGCAAGGCCGGCCTGGATGAAGTCCGGCAGGTGCTCTGAGCTTCAGGCCATCAAGCGATCAAGCACTCAAGCACTCAAGAAGTCAGTCATCAATACCTTAGCAGCCAAGCAATCAACTGAATAAAAGGAAACACCATGGGTTTCGCACAAGGGGTGAGCGGCCTGAACGCCTCCGCCAGCAATCTCGACGTCATCGGCAACAACATCGCCAACTCCGGCACCGTGGGCTTCAAGTCGGGCAACACGCTGTTCTCCGACGTGTATGCGGGCTCGCGTGTCGGCCTGGGCACGCGGGTCGCGGCCGTGGTGCAGAACTTCAGCGCCGGCGCGGTGCAAAGCAGCACGCGCGGGCTGGACGTGGCCATCGTCAACGGTGACGGCTTTTTCCGCCTGGCCAGCCCCAGCGGCGAGATCATGTATTCGCGCAACGGCCAGTTCGACCAGGACGCCGACGGCTTCATCGTCAATGCGGGCGGCCTGCGCCTGACCGGCTACCAGCGCTCGGCCAACGGCACGGTGGCCGGCGGCACGCCCGGCCCGCTGCAGCTGCCCACCGCGGCCATGGCGCCTCGCGCCACGCAAAGCATCGTGTCGCAGTACAACCTCGATTCGCGCAGCACGGTGCCCACCGCCACGCCCTTTGACGCGAACAACTCGGCGACCTACAACTATTCCAACCCGGTCAAGGTCTATGACTCGCTGGGCAATTCGCATGAAATCAACACCTTCTTCGTGAAGACCGGCCCCAACGCCTGGAGTGTTTACGCCACGGCCGACGGCTACCCGCTCAACGCGACCGGCGGCATGATCGCCGCGCCCACGCCGGCCGGCCCGCCGGTGGTGGCCAACAGCGCGCCGCTGGCCACCGGCACCCTGGGTTTTGACGGCAACGGCAACCTGGTCGCCGGCGCGCCGACGACGCTGGTGGGCGGCAAGATCAATTTCGCGGGCCTGAACTTCGCCAACGGCGCGAACGCGATGGGCTTCACCATGGACCTGACCAGTTCCACGCAGTTCGGCAACGTCAACGACCCGAAGAAACTCACGCAGGACGGTTTCACCTCGGGCCAGCTCACGGCCTTCGCGATCAATGAGGACGGCACCATCACCGGCAAGTATTCCAACGAGCAGACCCAGACCCTGGGCCAGGTCGTGCTGTCGTCCTTCGTGAACCCCAACGGCCTGCAGTCCAAGGGCGACAACGTCTGGGCCGAGACCGCCGAATCGGGCCAGCCCCTGACCGGCTCGCCCGGCAGCGGCACCAAGCTGGGCGCGCTGTCGTCCGGCGCGGTCGAGGCTTCGAACGTGGACCTGACGGGCGAGCTGGTCAACCTGATCATCGCGCAGCGCACCTACCAGGCCAATGCGCAGACCGTGAAGACGCAGGACCAGGTCATGCAGACCCTGGTGAACATGCGCTGATCCCAAGACATACAGAAAAAAGCAGAAAGCAGGAAAGACAGCATGGACCGGATGATTTACATCGGCCTGGGCGGCGCCAAGCAGGCGCTGGAACAGCAGGCTTCGGTGGCCCACAACATGGCCAACGTGTCCACGCCGGGTTTTCGCGCGCAGATCAACAGCTTTCGCGCCGTGCCCGTGGTCGGCGAGGAAATGGGCACGCGGGCCATGGTGGTGGCGACCACGCCCGGCGCCGACATGAGTGCCGGTCCGCTGATGCAGACCGGCCGCCCGCTGGACGTCGCGGTGCGCGGCGAGGGCTGGCTGACGGTGCAGATGCCGGACGGCAGCGAAGCCTATACGCGCCTGGGCAACTTGCAGGTGGGCGCCGAGGGCCAGGTCAGCACGCAGGGCGGCCGCCCGCTGATGGGCGACGCCGGCCCGCTGGTGGTGCCGCCGGGCTCCGCGCTGGTGGTGGGCGGCGACGGCGTGCTCACGGCCATAGGCGCGGGTGACCCGGCCGTGGGCGCGGCCGAAGTCGGCCGGCTCAAGCTGGTCAACCCGGCCGCGGCCGACCTGGTGCGCGGCGACGACGGCCTGTTCCGCATGCAGCCCGGCCGGCCCGCGCCGCAGGCCGACCCGGAGGTGCGCCTGCAGACCGGCGCGCTCGAAGGCAGCAACGTGAACCCGGTCGAGGCCATGGTGCAGATGATTTCCAATGCGCGGCGTTTCGAGATGCAGATGAAGACCCTGCAGACCGCCGAGAGCAACGACCAGCAGGCCAACAAGCTGCTGTCGAGCTGAGCCTTTATTGACATGTTTTCTCCCGCAGGAGTTTCCCCATGATTCGTTCCCTCTGGATCGCCAAGACCGGCCTGGATGCGCAGCAAACCCAGCTCGACGTGGTCTCCAACAACCTGGCCAACGTGGGCACCACGGGCTTCAAGCGCAGCCGCGCGGTGTTTGAAGATTTGCTCTATCAGAACCTGCGCCAAAGCGGCGGCCAGACCTCGGACCAGACCCGCATGCCCTCCGGCCTGCAGATCGGCACCGGCGCGCGCGTGGTGGCGACCGAGCGCATACACACCCAGGGCAACCCGACCAAGACCGACAACCCGCGCGACGTCTCCATCAACGGCGGCGGCTTCTTCCAGGTGCTGATGCCCGACGGCACCAATGCCTACACCCGCGACGGCTCCTTCCAGCCCGACCAGAACGGCCAGCTGGTGACGGCCAACGGCTACCCGCTGCAGCCGGCCATCACGCTGCCACAGGACACCACCGGCATGACCATAGGCCGCGACGGCACGGTGTCGATCACGCAGGCCGGCTCCAGCAACAACGTGCAGATAGGCCAGATCCAGCTCGCGACCTTCATGAACCCCGCGGGCCTGGAGAGCAAGGGCGAGAACCTGTATGTGGAAACCGACGCCTCGGGCGGCGCCAACCAGACCGCGCCCGGCCAGAACGGCGCGGGCGTTCTGAACCAGGGTTATGTGGAGTCGTCGAACGTGAACGTGGTGGAAGAGCTGGTCAACATGATCCAGACCCAGCGCGCCTACGAGATCAACAGCAAAGCGGTGCAGACATCCGACCAGATGCTCGCGCGCCTGGCCCAGCTGTGATGCGCGGCTGCGCGCTGGCCGCCGCGGTGTTGCTGGGCGGCTGCGCCCAGATGCCGCGTGAGCCCATCGTGCACCAGCCCATGACGGCGCGCTACGATGCGCAGCCGCGGCCGGCCGTGCCGGCCCACGGCTCCATCTACCGCGCGAGTTTTGGTGCGCAGGCGCTGTTTGAAGACAGGCGGCCGCGCCAGGTGGGCGACATCCTGACCATCGTCGTCAACGAGAACATCAACGCCAGCAAAAATTCAGCCGCCGACGCCAGCCGTACCAGTAGCGCCACCTCGGCCCTGGGCCTGGTGCCCAAGCTGCTCAGCGGCCTGGTCTCCAGCGACCAGGACGCCGACGCCAGCGGCAAGAACGTCATCAGCGCCAAGGGCGGCGCCAATTCCAAAAACACCTTTAACGGCGTGATCACGGTCACCGTGGTGGAACTGCTGGCCAACGGCAACCTGCTGGTCAGCGGCGAAAAGCAGATGCTGATCAACCAGGGCACGGAATACATACGCTTTTCCGGCGTGGTCAACCCGCGCACCGTGGGCGCCAACAACTCGGTGCTCTCGACGCAAGTGGCCGACGCGCGCATCGAATACAGCGCCAAGGGCTATATCGACGAAGCGCAGACCATGGGCTGGCTGCAGCGCGTCTTCCTCAACGTCTTGCCGTTCTGATGCCGACCATGCAAGCCCTGTCTAACTTCAGCTCTGTACGATTCCGCGCGCGCAGGCTGTGCCTGCAGTGGCTGTTTCCCTTGGCCTTGGCAGCGTTGCCTGTGCTGCCGGTGCAAGCCGAACGCATCAAGGACCTGGCCAGCATTCAGGGCGTGCGCGACAACCCCTTGATTGGCTACGGCCTCATGGTGGGCCTGGACGGCAGCGGCGACCAGACCATGCAGACGCCTTTCACCACGCAAAGCCTGAACAACATGCTGGGCCAGCTCGGCGTGACGGTGCCGCCCGGCACCAATATGCAGCTCAAGAACGTGGCCGCCGTGATGGTGACCGCCGTGCTGCCGCCGTTTGCGCGTCCCGGCCAGGCCATAGACGTCACTGTCTCTTCGCTGGGCAACGCCAAAAGCCTGCGCGGCGGAACCCTCTTGATGACGCCGCTCAAGGGCGCGGACGGCCAGGTCTATGCGCTGGCCCAGGGCAATATGGTGGTGGGCGGCGCGGGCGCTTCGGCCAGCGGCACCCAGGTCAAGGTCAACCAGCTCAGTTCGGGCCGCATCCCGGCCGGCGCGATTGTCGAGCGCGCGGTGGAGTCCCCGCTGGGCGGCGACGGCACCTTGATGATTGAGCTCAACAAAACCGATTTCGGCACCGCGCAAAAAGCCGTGGATGCGATCAACCGCAGCTTCGGCCCCGGCACGGCGCAGGCGCTGGACGCGCGTGTGATCCAGGTCAACGCGCCGACCCGGCCCGAGGAACGCGTCGGTTTCCTGGCCCGTATCGAAGACCTGGACGTGAACCCGGCGCAGGCCGTGGCCAAGGTGGTGATCAACGCCCGCACCGGCTCGGTGGTGATGAACCAGACGGTGCGCATCAACGACTGCGCGGTGGCGCACGGCAGCCTGTCGGTGGTGATCAACACCGATCCGGTGATCAGCCAGCCCGGCGCGTTTTCCGGCGGCAACACGGTTGCGACGCAGCGCTCGCAGATCGAGCTGAGCCAGGGCGGCGGCGCGCTGCAGGTCGTCAAGGGCGGTGCTTCGCTGGCCGACGTGATCAAGGGCCTCAACGCCCTGGGCGCCAACCCGCAGGACCTGGTGTCCATCCTGCAGGCCATGAAGGCTGTGGGTGCGCTGCGCGCCGAGCTAGAGATTATCTGATGCGTGACGTGAGCCTTGCCGGTCTGAACAGCTTGAGTACCCCGGCCTCGGGCGTGCTCGACCAGCGCCTGTCGCTGGACGTGCAGGGCGTGGACGAACTCAGGCGCACGGCGCGCAGCTCGCCGCAGGAGGGCATGAAGCAGGCCTCCAAGCAGTTTGAAGTGATGTTCATGAGCATGGTGCTCAAGAGCATGCGCGAGGCCACGCCCTCGGAAGGCCTGTTCGGCAGCCAGTCAGAAAAAATGTACACCTCCATGCTGGACCAGCAGCTCGCGCAAAACCTGTCAGGGCGTGGCCTGGGTCTGGCCGATGCCATGTATGCGCAGTTAAGCCGCATGGCGGGTGGCGAGGCCGGCGCACAGGCGCCCAACGCTGTTCCTCTGCCGCCTCCGGCACCGGCGGCACTCCAAAGCCGCGCGCCCGACCTGTCGCTGTATGAAGAAGCCACGGCACAGGCCACGCTGAGCCGCAGCGCGCTGCCGCAAGCCCATGTCGAGGCTTTTGTCTCACGCCTGCTGCCGGCCGCGCAGCGCGCCAGCGAGGCCAGCGGCGTGCCCGCGCAGCTGATCATGGCGCAGGCGGCGCTGGAATCGGGCTGGGGCAAGCGCGAAATCCGCAGGGAAGACGGCAGCAGCAGCTTCAATGTTTTTGGCATCAAGGCCGATAGAAGCTGGAAAGGCCCGGTGGCCGAAACCACCACCACCGAATACGTCAACGGTGAGCCGCAGAAAACACGCGCGGCGTTTCGCGCTTACGGCTCTTACGACGAGGCCTTTGCCGACTACGCGAAATTCCTCGCGAGCAACCCGCGTTACGCAGGCGTGCTGGGCGCGCGCGACCCGGCCGAGGCCGCGCACGGCCTGCAGCGCGCCGGCTATGCGACCGACCCGGAGTACGGCGGGAAGCTGGTGCGCATCATGCGGCAGATGAGTGCTTGAGCAGGCTCGCATGCAAGCCACTCAGGAATCAACGAACAGCGAAACAAACCAGAAACAAACCAGGAAGAAGAATAGACATGCAAAAGTGGTTCCATCAACTCCGTGTCATGACCCGGCTGGTCGGCAGCTTTCTCATTGTGGCGGCCGTAGGCGCCGTGATCGGTGGGCTGGGCATCTTTCACATGAGCCGCATCAGCGCTGCGACTGAAAGCCTTTACAACCAGGAGGTGCTTGCGCTTAAGGGCGTGCAGGAGGCCAACATCCACCTGCTCTACGCCAGCCGGGCGCAGATGACGCTGCTGTCGGCCTCGTCCATCGGTGAGCGCAACATCGGCAAGAAGGACATCACGGCCGCCCTGCAGGGCATTGAGGACCGCATGGGCGAAGTCAAGCCGCTGCTGGAAGACGAGGCCAAGGGCCAGGCGCTGTACCAGCAGTACACCGCCAAAATGCCGCAGCTCAAGCAGCGCATGAACGACTTTGTGGTGCTGCTGATGAAGCAGTCGCTGGACTCTTCGCAGTACGACGGCAAGGTGGCCGAGGACAGCGCCGTGCTGCTCAAGGAGTCGCGTGCGGTCGAGGACATCCTGCAGCAGATGGTCGCCTACAGCGACGGGCAGGCCAGGGCCAGCATGGAAAACGTGGCGGCCACTTACCGCAATTCGCGCCTGGCCATGGTGGTGCTGGTGCTGGCCGGCATCGCGGCCAGTGTGGGCCTGGGCGTGGTGATGTCGCGCATGCTGGGCCGGCAGATCGGCGGAGAGCCGGCTTACGCCGCCGACATCGTGGACCGCGTGGCCCAGGGCGACCTGACGGTGCAGGTCAGCTTGCGCAAGGGGGACAGCCGCAGCCTGCTGTTTGCCATCCACAAGATGCAGCAGGAACTGGCCGGCGTGATCAGCCAGATCCGCCAGGCCAGCGGCACCATCGCAACGGCCAGCAGCGAGATCGCGGCGGGCAACCATGATTTGTCGTCACGCACCGAGCAGCAGGCGAGTTCGCTGGAAGAGACGGCGGCCTCGATGGAGGAATTGACTTCCACCGTCAAACAGAATGCCGACAATGCCCGTCAGGCCAACCAGCTGGCGGTGTCCGCGTCGAGTGTCGCGGTCAAGGGCGGCAGCGTCGTCGCTGAAGTGGTCGGCACCATGGGCGCGATCAATGCGTCGTCGCGCAAGATTGTGGACATCATCGGTGTGATTGACGGCATTGCCTTCCAGACGAATATCCTGGCTTTGAACGCCGCTGTTGAAGCGGCAAGAGCCGGTGAACAGGGCCGAGGCTTTGCCGTCGTTGCCGCCGAAGTGCGCAACCTGGCCCAGCGCAGTGCCGAAGTGCGCAACCTGGCCCAGCGCAGTGC
>NZ_JBFUGK010000067.1:0-12026 GCF_056402935.1 Polaromonas sp. P3_B1 | reverse complement strand
CAACCTGCGGTGCTCGAGACAAGCGGGGTCAAAAACAACTCGCTTCGCTCAAACACGTTTTTGCCCTGATCCGCTTGTCTCTGCGCTCCTCGGCCCAGCCAGGACGGGGAAAGCGGGAACGGGAACCGAATACCAAAGACAAAGAAGACAAATACAAACAAGGACACGCCAGGGCGTGTCCTTGTTTCTTAGGTATTCGGTATTTTTTCTCCCACCCCCTTGTGTATGCGCCGAGGAGCGCAGGTCCAGACGGATAAGGGCAAAAACGTGTTTGAGCGAAGCGAGTTGTTTTTGACCCCGTCTGGACCGAGCACCGCAGGCTGCCCCGGAGCGAAGCGCAGGGGACGCAGACACCAGGGTCGCCTTTTCTTTGCTTACTTTCTTTTGGCGAAGCAAAAGAAAGTGAGTTGCCGCCGGGCAACCCCGGCCAGCAGACTCAGAAGAAACACTTGCCGCCGGGTTAGCAAACCGTAGGGGTATTCGAGAAGCGCATACTCACCCCGTTGTGTAGGCTTTGTCCTAGACAAACTCCAGCGTCTTCCGATGGCACCTTGCGGTGCCGGGTCTTAGCATGGTGCTAGAAGCTGTTCATGGCTCCGTTTGGATTGTGAACAGCTTCTTGAACTCGGGGCAATGCCGCATTCCGCACGCATTGCCCACCCCAGCCCGGAGCGCAAAATCATGACCACTTTGGAGATCATGGCCGACACACCGTCGGCCATTCGCAACGATTTTGTTTCCACCGATGCCGCCGACCTGGCGTCGCACATGGACCAGTGCGCGCATTCGCGCGGCCGCTTCTTCACGCTCCAGAGCGGGCTGCAGTCCGCGCATTCCGTGGTCTCGCCGCGCATCGTGACGGTCGCGCTCATCATGGCGATCTGTGTCGGCCTGCTCGCGCTAGCCTGAGCGTGTGACTACGCCGGTCATCGAGCGGCTGGACACCTTAAGCGCCTACGCCCGGCAACTTCTCGCCTCCCCCCGCGGCGACATCCAGCAACCCATACGCGCCGAACTGTTCGGCGCCCAGCGTTTTGAGGAACACGGCCGCAGCCTGGCCGCGGCGCAAAGCGTGTTGCCCGCCGGCAGCACCGGCACCGGCCCGCCGTTTTTCCCGCGCGTGCAGGAAAACATCGCCGCCATACGCCTGGCCTACGACTACATCGCGCTGACCTCGCGCAGCGGCCACTACGTCACGCCGGCCGCCGAATGGCTGCTGGACAACTTCCACCTGGTCGAGGCGCAGTTGCAGCAGATCCAGGACGGCGTGCCGCACCGCTACTACGCCGACCTGCCCAAGCTGGCCGACAAGCCGCTGCAGGGCCTGCCGCGCGTCTACGGCATCGCCTGGGCCTATGTGGCGCACACCGACAGCGTGCTCGACCCTGTCCTGTTCACCGCCTTCCTGCACGCCTATCAGGAGGTCAGCGAACTCAACCTCGGCGAACTCTGGGCCTTGCCCACCACCTTGCGCGTGGTGCTGCTGGAAAACCTGCGCCGCATGGCCGACCGCATCGCCTGGAACAAGGTCGCGCGCGAGGTGGCCCATGCCGCCTGGGACAAGGCCCAAGCGCTGAGCCTGCGCGAGCTCGACGAGCTGCTGGCCTTGATGCAGGCCCACGGCCTGGAGCGCAGCTACCTGACCCAGCTCTGGCAGCGCATGCCGGCCGGCCACCCCGAGCCCGACGCGCCGCCGCCCCTGCCGCTGGTGCACTGGGCCGCGCAGCACTGCACCGACGGCCTGGGCATGATCGGTGAAGGCCAGACCGTGCAGGTGGCCGCCAACCTCACGGTCGGCAACATCATCACCACGCTGCGGCTCATCGGCCAGGTCGAATGGGCGGAGCTGATAGAGCCCGTGAGCCACTCGCTGCAGGTGCTGCGCCGCCTGCCGAGTTTTTCGCGCGAAAGCGAGGTCACGCGCCAGCAGATCACGCGCGCCATGGAAAGGCTGGCGCAGCAGTCCGGCAAGTCCGAACGCGCCGTCGCCGAAGCCGTGCTGGCCGCCGCGCGCCAGCCCAACAACTCCATGGTCGCGCGCACCGCCGGCTACTACCTGATAGGGCCGGGCCGCCCGCTGCTCGAGGCCGCGCTGCGCCCATCCACCGGCCCGCGCAAGCCCCTGCCGCCTGCCCAGACACCGCGCGCCTGGCGTTTGCCGCTGTTCGCCGCGGTGTGGTTCGCCGGCACCGCCGCGCTGCTGGCCTGGGCCGCGCATCCGCTGGCCGCCCTGCCCTGGACCGGCTGGGTGGCGGTACTGCTCATGGCCCTGCCGGCCTCGGAAGCCATGGTCGCGCTGATGCACCGGCTGATCGCCGAGTCCACCCGCATACAGCCGCTGGCCCGCCTGGACTTCGGCGCCGGCATTCCGCCCGAGCACCGCGTGCTGGTGGTGATTCCCTGCATGCTCACGTCGGCGGAGGCCAATGCCGAACTGGTGCGCCGGCTGCAGCTGCACTGGCTGGCCTGCCGCGAAGCGAACGCGCAGTTCGCGCTGCTGAGCGACTGGGCCGATGCCGACACCGAGCGCGCGCCCGGCGATCAGGCGCTGTTCGGCGACGCGCTGGCCCGGCTGCGCGCCCTCAACGCCAGCTACCCGGCGCCCCCCGGCCAGCCCGCGCGCTTTGTGCTGCTGCACCGGCCGCGCAGCTGGTCGGCCACGGAGCGCTGCTGGATAGGCTGGGAGCGCAAGCGCGGCAAGCTCGAGATGCTGCTGCGGCACCTGGCCGAGCGCGCGGCCTCCCCCTTCACGCCTGTCGGCGCGGAGATGCGGCTGGCCGAAGGCACGCCGTATGTGCTGACCCTGGACAGCGACACCGGCCTGCCCGCCGGCGCCCTGCGCGAGCTGGTGGCGATTGCCGCCCACCCGCTCAACACGCCGCAGGTGGACCGCAAGAGCCGGCGCGTCGTCGCCGGCTACGGCATCCTGCAGCCGCGCGTGGCCACGCCCCTGCCGGCGCGCCGCGAGCGATCGCCCTTTCACACCCTGTTCGCCGGCCAGCGCGGCCTGGACCCCTACAGCAGCGGCACCTCCGACCTCTACCAGGATGTGTTCGGCATGGGCAACTTCACCGGCAAGGGGCTGCTGCATGTGCAAGCCGTGCACGCCGTGCTGGGCCAGCGCCTGCCCGAAGGCGCCATCCTGAGCCACGACCTGCTCGAAGGCAGCATCGCGCGCTGCGGCTATGCCGGCGACGTGGTGCTGATGGAGGACCAGCCGCACCATGCCGGCGTGGCCGCCTCGCGCGTGCACCGCTGGACGCGCGGCGACTGGCAGCTGCTGCCGCTGATGCTGCGCGCCCCAAGCTTCGGCATAGACGCCCTGGGCCTGTGGCGCATGGCCGACAACCTGCGCCGCTCGCTGGTCGCACCGGCCGGCCTCGCGCTGCTGGCCTGGGTGGTTTTCACCGGTGCGCTGCCGCCGGGAACGGCGATCGCCTTCACTTTCCTCGCCTTCCTGGTCGGTCCATTGACGGGCGCGCTCGCCGGGCTGGTGCCCACACGGCGCGGCATCGCCTGGCTGCATTTCTTCGACGTCGGCATGCGCGATGTGGGGCGCGCCCTGGCACAGGCCCTGTGGCAGTTCAGCCAGCTCGCGGTGCAGGCCGTGATGCTGCTGGACGCGATCACGCGCGCGCTGTGGCGCATGGCCGCCAGCCGCCGGCGCCTGCTGCAGTGGACCACCGCGGCCCAGGCCCAGGCCTCGGCACGCTACACGCCGGGCGCTTTTGCGCGCGGCCATGCCGGCGTATCCGCGCTGTGCCTGGCGCTGGCCGCGGCCGCCTGCTGGAGCCCCCATCCCTTCATCGGCCCCGCACTGTTTGTGCTGTGGGCGCTCGCGCCGCTGGTCGCGTGGTGGGGCAGCAAACCCCAAGCGGCAGACCCGGACACCGCACCCGATACCGCCGACCGCGACTACCTGCTCAAACTGGCGCGCCAGACCTGGGGCTTTTTTGAGCGCGTGGTCGGCCCGGAAGACCACCACCTGCCCCCCGACAACCTGCAGATGGAGCCCGAGCCCACGCTGGCCCACCGCACCTCGCCCACCAACATCGGCCTGTACCTGATGGCCGTGGCCTGCGCGCGCGAGTTCGGCTGGATATCCACCGGCGAGATGGCGGCGCGCCTGGCCGCCACGCTGGACACCGTGGAGGCCCTGCCCAAACACCAGGGCCACCTGCTGAACTGGTATGAAACCCGCACGCTGCAGGTGCTGCCGCCGGCCTATGTCTCCACCGTCGACAGCGGCAACTTCGCCGGCCACCTGCTGGCGGTGGCGCAAGCATGCAGACTGCTGGCCGGGCAGCCGGACACCGCCGGGGCCGAATTCGCACCGCTCATGCAGCTGGCCGGTCGCTGCGAGCGCCTGTGCATGGCCATGGACTTCAGCGGCCTCTACAGCGCCAAGCGCCACCTGTTCCACATCGGCCTGCGCGTGCACGAACAGGCGCTGGACGCGAGCTACTACGACCTGATCGCCTCCGAGGCGCGCCTGACCAGCTTCCTGGCCATCGCCAAGGGCGACGTGCCGCGCCGCCACTGGCAGGCGCTGGGCCGCGCCTTCCTGACGGTGGGCGTCACGCCGGGCCTCAAATCCTGGTCGGGCTCGATGTTCGAATACCTGATGCCCTCGCTGGTCATGAGCGAGCCCGACGAGGGCCTGCTGCACGTCTCGGGCCTGGCCGCGGTCAAGGAGCAGCAGGCTTACGGCCAATCCCAGGGCCTGCCCTGGGGCGTCTCGGAATCGGCCTATTTCGCCCAGGACCACACGCTGGCTTTCCAGTACTCGCCCTTCGGCGTGCCGCGCCTGGCCCTGCGCCGCACGCCGCCCACGGACCGCGTGGTGGCGCCCTACGCCAGCATCATGGCCGCGCAGTTCATGCCGCGCGAGGCCGTCGCCAACCTGCGACAGCTTGAGCAATGGGGCGCGCGCGGCGAGTACGGCTTTGTCGACGCGCTGGACTTCACCGTCGCGCGCCAGCCCGGCGCGCAGGCTCTGAGCCTGGTCAACACCTTCATGGCGCACCACCAGGGCATGTCGCTGGTGGCGCTGTGCAACGTGCTGTGCGATGAGGCGCCGCGCCGCTGGTTCGCCTCTGCGCCGCTGGTGCAGGCCTTTGATTCGCTGCTGCACGAAAAAACCCCGCGCCAGATCATCGAAAGCGCCGACCCGCGCGCGCTGCCCGAACCCGAGGACGCCGCCGAAGCCCGGCTCTACCATTCGCGCGTGGTCGATCCCGCCGCGCCCGGCTGGCAACCCACGCAGTTGCTCTCCAACGGGCGCTACAGCGTGGCGCTGCGCGCCAACGGCGCCGGCGTCAGCCGCTGGCGCAGCGGCAACAGGACTTACAACATCACGCGCTGGCGCGACGACCCGCTGCGCGATGCCTGCGGCAGCTTCATCTACCTGCGGCCCGCCGGCCAGGACCGCGTCTCCTCGGTCACGCAGCACCCGGCGCCGCACCCCGACTGGCGCTACCAGGCCACCTTCCTGGCCGACCGCGTGCAGTTCGAGATGGCCTCCGACACGCTGGAGACAACGGTCACCGTGCTGGTCAGCCCCGAGGACGACACCGAGCTGCGCACCGTCACCCTGCGCAACGTCTCCGATGCAGAGGTGACGCTGGAGGTCATTTCCTGCTTTGAGGCCGTGTTGACCGACCCGCGCGCCGACGAGGCGCACCCGGCGTTTTCCAACCTCTTCGTGCAGACCGAGTGGCATTCCGAATGGCGCGCCCTGCTGCTGTCGCGCAAAGCCCGGCTGCAGGGCGACCCGGCCATGGCGGTGGCGCATTTCCTGGCCGACTCCGAGGCCAACGTGCGCGCCATCGACTTCATCTCGGACCGGCGCGCCTTCCTGGGCCGCAACCGTGGGGCCGGCGAGCCGGCCCTGCTGGCCGAAGCCCATGGCGAGGGCGGCGCGCCCATCAACGGCCTGGACCCGGTGGCCGGCCTGCGCGTGCGCATACGCATTCCCGCCGGCGGCCTGGCCCGGCTCAGCTTTGCCACCGCCGCCGCGGCCGACAAGGACGAGCTGGCGGCACGCATCGACAAATACCTGCAGCCCATGCACGTGGAGCGCGCCACCCGCATGGCCGCCACGCTGGCCCAGGTGCGGCTGCGCGACCTGGGCGTGGACCCCGGCGAAAACGCCGCGCTGCAGGACATCAACACGGCGCTGATGTACAGCTGCGCCCGGCCGGCGGCCGGGCGCGGCCTGATCGACCAGCGCCAGCTCTGGCGCTTCGGGCTCTCGGGCGACAAGCCCATCGTGCTGGTGCTGATCCACTCGAGCGACGGCATGGCGCTGGTCCAGGCGCTGCTGCGGGCCCAGCCCTGGTGGAGTTTTTGCGGCCTGGCCGCCGACGTGGTCATCCTCAACAGCGAGGCCAATTCCTACCTGATGCCGCTGCAGCGCGACATCCTCGCGCTGCGCGACCGCACGCTGCAGCAGGCCGAGAACAGTTTTCCGCGCAGCGATGCGGGCGGCTTTTTCCTGCTGCGCGAGCAGGAAATCGCGCCTTCCGAAAAAGCCGCGCTGACCGGCCTGGCCCGCTTCATTCTCGCGGCCGACGGCAGGCCGCTGGAGCTGCAGGCGGGTGCTCTGCAGGCCCTGGGCGGCGCGCCCAGCCGCGCCGGCATGGCTCCCGCGCCGCGCAGCCCGCGGGCGGCGCAGCTGCCGCAAACCCCGCTGGGCCGTTTTGACCCGGCCACCGGCGAATTCCAGTTCGAGGTCGATGAGTTGCACCGCCCGCCGCGCCCCTGGGTCAACGTGATCGCCAACGCCTCCTTCGGCTTCCAGGTTTCGGAAACCGGCGCCGGCTACACCTGGGCCGGCAACAGCCGGCTGCACCAGCTCACGCCCTGGTCCAACGACCCGGTGACCGACCCCAGCTTCGAGCACTACCTGCTGCAGGACCTGGACACGCTCAAGCCGCTGCCGCTGGGCGCCTCCGCCGAGGCCGGTACATCCTGCCGCGTGCGCCACGGCCAGGGCTATAGCGTGTTTGAGCGCCTGCATGGCGCACTCAAGGTAGAGGCCACCTGGTTCGCCGACCTCAACGACTCTGTCAAATGCGTGCAAGTGCACCTGCACAACCGGGGAAGCGATGTGCGCCGCCTGCGCGCCCTGGCCATGGTGGAGTGGCAAATGGGCGCGGCGCGCCACGAACGCCGCACCGTGCACACCTGGCGGGCCAAAGACGCCGAACTCCATGCCGTCTTCGGCCAGCAGCGCGAAAGCCGCGCCGGCTTCGGCGGCAGCACCGCCTTCCTGGCGCTGGCCGGCCTGCCCGGCGCGCCGCAATGGACCTGCGACCGCGGCGAGTTTTTTGACGCGGCGGGCCGGTTCGCGCCACCCGCCACCCTGGGCCGCAACGCCGCCGCCGGCACAGACCCCTGCGCCGCACTGGCCGGCGATATCACCCTGCAGCCCGGCCAAAGCCTCACGCTCAGCTTCGTGCTGGGCCACGCCGGCGATGCGGCCCAGGCCGGGGAGCTGGCCCGCGCCTGGCAAGGCCGCGACACGGCCGCGGCGCTGGAGCAGGTCAAGGCTTACTGGGCCGGCCTGCTGGGCAAGGTACAGGTGCGTACGCCCGACCCGCTGTTCGATGCGCTGGTCAACCGCTGGCTGCTGTACCAGACGCTGGCTTCGCGCCTGTGGTCCAAGGCCGGTTTTTACCAGGCCGGCGGCGCCTTCGGTTTTCGCGACCAGCTGCAGGACGCCATGGCTTTTGCCCTGATCGAGCCCGGGCGCCTGCGCCGGCAGATCCTGCTCAACGCCTCGCGCCAGTTCCCCGAGGGCGACGTGCAGCACTGGTGGCACGCCCCCGGCGGCGAAGGCGTGCGCACGCATTTTTCCGACGACCTGCTGTGGCTGCCCTATGCCTGCGCCTGGTATGTCGCGGTCACCGGCGACGCGGCCATCCTCGACGAAGAGATCGCCTTCATCGACGGCCCGGCGATTCCCGAGGGCGCGGAAGACGCCTACTACGCGCCGCAAACCAGCGCGCAAAGCGCCACCTTGTTTGAGCACTGCGCGCGCACGCTGGACCGCAGCCTGCCCACCGGCGCGCACGGCCTGCCCCTGATGGGGACCGGCGACTGGAACGACGGCATGAACCGCGTGGGCCATGAAGGCCGCGGCGAATCGGTGTGGCTGGCCTGGTTTTTATGCCGCGTGGTGCAGGACTTCGAGCCGCTGGCACGTGCGCGCGGCGACAAGCGCGCCGACAGCTGGCTGGCCGCGCGCCAGGGCTGGATCAGCGCGCTGCACAAGGACGGCTGGGACGGCGCCTGGTTCCGCCGCGCCTTCTTCGACAACGGCGCGCCGCTGGGCTCCGCCGCCAACAGCGAATGCCGCATCGACCTGATCGCCCAGGCCTGGGCCGTGCTGTCCGGCGCCTCCACCGACGTATTCACAGTCCCCGCCATGCAGGCCATGAACGAACAGCTGGTCGATCCCGAGGCGGGATTGCTGCGCCTGCTCACGCCGCCGCTGCAGCACTCGGACAACAACCCCGGCTACATCCAGGCCTACCCGCCCGGCGTGCGCGAAAACGGCGGCCAGTATTCACATGCCGCCGTCTGGGCCATGATGGCCCAGGCCGCCACCGGCGACGCCGAGGCCGCATGGAACAGCTTCCAGGCCCTGAGCCCCGCCCATCGCAGCGAACACCCCGTGCGCGGGCCCGTGTACGAGCTGGAGCCCTATGTGATGGCCGGCGACATCTACGGCACAGCGCCCTATGTGGGCCGTGGCGGCTGGAGCTGGTACACCGGCTCGGCCGCCTGGCTGCACCGCGCCGCGCTGGAAAACATTCTGGGCCTGCGCGTGCAGCAGGGCGAACTCTCGTTGTCGCCCTGTGTGCCGGCGCACTGGCCTTCGTTTGAGATCGCCCTGGAAGTGCAGGGCCATGCGCTGACGGTTCGCTGGCGGCGCGAAGGCGCGGTGGCTGAAGACAGCTTTCAGGCGGATCGTGTGGTCGCGCCCGGGCAGGTGGTGTTGCTTGCCGAATTGCCGGAAGCTGCGCGCCTGCTTGTGCAGGCTACAGGCTGACCGCTTCGATAAACCTCGGTAAGCGTCAACCGAGGTACGGGCCCTTGACCTCGCCCCAACCCCAACGCGGCATGGGCCCATCGGGATCGACGACAGCGCCCGGCTGCGAGTTGATGACCGCCAGCCGCGAACCCACTCCAGGTAGCCCACCAGGGCCGATCGGAATTCGGGGTCCGCGCCGCTTGTTTGGGTAGAAAATCAGTCCACCACTTGATCACTGGCTGTCTTGACGCTTTGCAGCATTTCACAGCTATGCTGGACACTTCAAACTTAGGTTGCTGTAGCGATGTTGGTTTATACAATTCTCGCAATTTTTTTTGTCACTCCAGTTGTTCTGCACTATCGAACTCTCGATGTTGCCAAAGGCTCTGCTGAATCGGCGCTACTGGTAGGCCTGATTTGTGGACTGATTGAGTTCTGGAAGGAAGACTGGTCCAAGGGTCTCGCAGCCTTCTTTTTCGCCGCTTTTTTTGAGTTCGCCATAGCGTATGTGGTCGGGCGTTTGTACCGGGCCTTCGGCAGCTACGACCGTGCTGAATTTGCGGAGATCGCCAAAACAAAACCCGTCTCCGACCAAAGACTTCTTATTGGCGGTTTAGGCGCCGTCGCCATTCCGCTGGCGGTGCTTGCGCGCGAGCTTGCCTATTGGTGGGAAATGGGTACTTGGGAATTAATGCCGCTGAAGCCGCTCCTTGGCTTTTGTGCATTCCTTGTCCTTGGACTGGTGACCGTGATTGGTTTGTATCTCCGTAAGCGAGGCAAGCGCGGAGATGCTGCCTGACATGCCAGTGAATGCCAGTGTTCTATCGAGTGTTGGCCATCCTGCCATACTCACCATTGAAGGCTTGTGGTTCCGCTACCCCAACCCCCACATCGAAATCCTCGCCAACTGGTCCGGCGAAATCCTGCCCGGCGTCACGTTGGTGCAAGGCGGCGACGGGCGCGGCAAAAGCACCCTGCTTCGCTTGATGGCGTGCGCCCTGACTGCGGATGCCGGGCGCTTGCAGTTGAATGGCGCACCGCTAAAAGAGCAAGCCGAGGCCTATCGCCGGCAACTGTTCTGGATGGAGCCGCGTAGCACCGAATTCGACCAGCTCACGCCGCCGCAATTTTTTGCATCCCTGGGCGACCGTTATCCCGGCTTTGACGAGATGTTGCTGGCCCCCTTGGTCGAAGGCTTGGGGTTGGAGCCGCATATCAACAAGCAACTCTTCATGCTGTCCACGGGGTCCAAGCGCAAGGTCTGGCTGGCGGCGGCGTTTGCCTCGGGCGCTGCGCTCTTGCTGCTTGACGAACCTTTCGCCGCGCTCGATGCGCCTTCGATTGCCTTTGTCAAAGAGCAGCTTCAGGCCATTTCGACGCAAGCCGGCCGCGCGGCGGTGATTGCGGACTATGCGGCCCCAAGCGGTGTTCCGCTGGCCGGCGTGATCGACCTGGGCGACTGAACTACTTCGGAACAAAGGCCTGTTGCTGCGTCACAAAGCCGTCAAAGGCTTCGAGCAACGGCTGGTAGCGACCAGCATCCCCTTCAAGCTGCGCGAGTGCCGCGCAAGCCGCCTCCAGCGTGGACAGCTGTCCCGGCTTGTGGGCCTTGCGGATCAGGTAAGCCGAGGCGGGCACATCCTCCAGCGACAGCCGCGGCAGCCGCCGCAGCAGCGGGTTGAGGTGCAGCATCTTGCGGCTCTTGCGCCAGGTTGCATCCAGCACCACCAGGCGCACACGCGACGGGTCTTTGAGTCGCTCAAGGCCCAGGGCAGGCACTTCATCGTCCTGCGGTGTGGGCGGGTATAGCAGCACCGCATAGGCAGGCGTTTCGGCCATCGCCGCACGCAGCTCAGCCTCTTCAAATACTTCACCTGTCAGCATGCGGCTGCGCGGCAAACTCAGCTGCAGCAGGCGGCCGGTGTTTTTGGCATGGCCCGCTTCCAGCGGGTGCTGCAGGATCAGCACCTCGGCTTCATGCGCCACCGGCGTGACCCATTGGCAGATGCAGGCGCTTTGCGGCCGCAGGCAGATGCCGCAGGCCGCGCGCCCGGCCGGCTCAGTCACGGGGGCGGTCCGCCGCCTTGCCGTCGTCAGCCGAATAGGCGTTTCGCAGGTGCACGGGCTTGGCGGTCTTGCGCCGCATGCGGATGTTGAGCATTTCCACCGCCACCGAGAAGGCCATGGCGAAGTAGACATAACCCTTGGGTACATGGTGGTCCAGCCCTTCGGCGATCAGCACCACACCCACCACCACCAGGAAGGACAAAGCCAGCATCTTGATGGTCGGGTGGGTCGAGACAAAGCGGCCTATGGCCGGCGCGAACAGCATCATGAGGCCGACCGAGGCGATGACCGCGGCGATCATGACCGCCAGGCTGTCGACCATGCCGACCGCGGTGATGATGGAGTCCAGCGAAAAGATCATGTCGACAATCATGATCTGTACGATCACGGCCGCGAAGGTGGCTTTGACGGCGCTGGAGGCATGGCCCTCTTCGCCTTCCATGGACTGGTGAATTTCACCAGTGCTCTTCCAGATCAGGAACAGGCCGCCGCCGATCAGGATCAGGTCCCGCCCGGATATCTCCTGCTTGAGCACGGTGAACAAGGGCTCCACCAGCCCGATGATCCAGGACAGCACCAGCAGCAAGCCTATGCGCATGAACATCGCCATGAACAAGCCGCTCTTGCGCGCCATTTCCTGCTTCTCCCTGGGCAGCTTGTCGACCAGGATGGAAATGAAAATGATGTTGTCTATGCCCAGCACCAGTTCCAGCGCGGTCAGGGTGGCAAAGGCAATCCAGGCTTGCGGGTCGGTGAGCAGTTCCATCATGGCTTGGCCTCTTTCTTTTCAATGATCTAACGCTGCTTTAGTAGCGACCACAAAGGTATTACACCAGCAAGTCGCCATTGCATTCCTTCTCCCTCCCCCGCTGGGGGAGGGCAGGGGGGGGAGGGCAGGGGTGGGGGCCAGCGGCGCTTG
>NZ_JBFUGK010000066.1:0-13070 GCF_056402935.1 Polaromonas sp. P3_B1 | reverse complement strand
GGCGATGGGCATTGAGGGATCAGATGTCCATCCGCGAGATCTCAAGGCGTACAGGCCTGGCTCGCAACACAGTGAAGAAGCACCTGCGATCGGAAGAGAGCGAGCCCAGCTACCAAAGGCGGGCAACCGCAAGCAAGCTCGATCCCTACGCCGAGAAGCTGGCCACCTGGTTGGTCATCGAGGCAACAAAATCGCGGAAACAGCGGCGCACTTTGAGGCAGATCCACACAGATCTGGTATCCCTCGGGTTCGACGGCTCGTATGGAAGGGTGGCGGCGTTCTACCGGAAATGGTGCGCGGAACGCCAGGAGGCGCTTAAAACTGCCGGCCGCGGCACGTTCATCCCGCTGGTCTTTGGGCCCGGAGAGGCGTTCCAGTTCGACTGGAGCGAGGACTGGGCGATGATCGCCGGCGAGCGCACCAAGCTGCAGGTGGCGCATTTCAAGCTCAGCCATAGCCGGGCTTTCAGCGTCCGGGCCTATCTGCTGCAGACACACGAGATGCTCTTCGACGCCCACAACCACGCCTTTGGCGTGCTGGGCGGCGTTCCAAAGCGCGGCATCTACGACAACATGAAGACGGCGGTGGACAAGGTTCGCAGCGGCAAGGATCGGGACGTCAACGCCCGCTTCAATGCCATGGTGAACCACTACCTCTTCGAGGCCGAGTTCTGCAACCCCGCCTCCGGCTGGGAAAAAGGCCAGATCGAGAAGAACGTCCGTGATTCCCGCCATCGTCTCTGGCAGCCCATGCCGGCCTTCGGCACCTTGATAGAGCTCAATGAATGGCTGGAGATGCGCTGCAAGGCCCTCTGGAAGGAGATCGTGCACGGCAAGCTGCCAGGCACGGTGGCCGACGTGTGGGCTCAGGAAAAGCCCTTCCTGATGCCACCTCCGCCTGCCTTTGATGGCTTCGTCGAGCACACGAAGCGGGTCTCGCCGACCTGTCTCGTGACCCATGAGCGCACCCGTTACAGCGTTCCGGCATCGTTTGCCAACCGGCCTGTAAGTCTTAGGGTTTACGCAGACCGTCTGGTCGTTGCAGCGGAGGGGCGGGTGGTCTGTGAGCACACAAGAATCATCGATCGCCGCCACGACGGGACGGGGCACACCGTCTACGACTGGCGCCACTACCTGGCTGTGCTGCAGCGCAAACCCGGCGCCTTGAGGAATGGCGCCCCATTCACCGAATTCCCGGCGGCCTTCAAGCGGCTGCAGGCATTGCTGCTCAAGAAGGTCGGCGGGGATCGCGAGATGGTGGAAATCCTGGCACTTGTATTGCAGCATGACGAGCAAGCGGTGCTGGCAGCCATAGAGACGTCACTGGACGCTGGAGTCCCAACCAAGACCCATATCCTGAACGTGCTGCACCGCCTGGTGGACGGAAAGACGGCCGTTCCCGAGGTCATCGCCCCTCAGGCACTGAAGCTTGCCAGGGAACCACAGGCCAACGTCGGGCGCTATGACTCGCTTAGAGAGGTCGATGAGGACAAGGAGATGCGCTTTGGCACTTAATTCGTCCTCAAACTCAATCGTAGCCCTTCTGAAAGGGCTCAAGATGCATGGCATGGCCCAGGCGGTAGCCGAGCTGGGTGATCAAGGCGCACCGGCGTTCGAAGCGGCACAGCCGATCCTTGCCCAGCTGCTCAAAGCCGAAACCGCGGAGCGTGAAGTGCGGTCCATGGCTTACCAAATGAAGTTGGCCAGGTTTCCTGCATACCGGGACCTGGCAGGCTTTGACTTCAGCCACAGTGAAGTGAACGAGGCAATGGTGCGCCAGTTGCATCGATGCGAGTTCCTCGACAAGGCTCAAAACATCGTTCTGGTTGGTGGTCCAGGCACCGGAAAGACTCATTTGGCCACTGCGATAGGGGTTCAGGCTATTGAGCATCATCACTTGCGTGTCCGGTTCCTCTCCACGATCGAACTGGTCAACGCTCTGGAGCTTGAGAAGGCCAACGGCCATGCAGGACAGATCGCTCATCGGTTGATGTATGTGGACCTGGTGATCCTGGACGAACTGGGTTACCTACCCTTCAGCGAGTCAGGAGGTGCGCTCCTCTTTCACTTGCTATCCAAGCTCTACGAAAGAACTAGTGTCGTAATTACGACCAATTTGAGCTTTGGAGAATGGGCCAGTGTCTTTGGTGATGCAAAAATGACGACCGCTCTTCTGGATCGACTCACCCACAGATGTCATATCCTTGAGACTGGAAACGACAGCTATCGGTTCAAAAACAGCTCTGCAAAGACTCAGCCCAAAAAGGAGAAAACCAAGAACTTATCCACATCGTGAGCACCTTCTGCTCACAAAGAGTGTGGGTCAATATTCGATGGAAAACTCGGGTCAGACTTCAGTGGAATTCAACAGACGCTTGTCGCCGTTTCAAGCGGTGGTGCTAGTGGCTGACGGCTCAACTTTACCGTTCTGCTGTCGGTATTGTTCGAGTTTGGTTTGAAGTTCGTTCACAAAACTATAAATCAACTCCATCACTTCGAGCACATAAGGTGTTTTAAGAACCACTTCATTTCCGTCTTTATCGCGCCCATTCCTGTGGACGCAGTCGTGCCGGAGTTCGATTGCTTTTTGGAGGCCCGTCCTAACTGCGTTGTTATCGAGAAGCTCGACGCCGAGGGCATCCCTATAAATGGCCTGGACAAGCCCTAGATTGTGATAGAGCACACTTTTGAGATACGCCTTAACCCTGTCTTGCAAAAACGAACTAGATCTCGCGATTTCTGCCAACGTAACCTTCATCTCAACAAGGTGCTTGTGCTTGGTCACTAGGTTGACCACCGCCCTTTCGTCCTCCAAGACAAGCAATAGAAGCGCGTCACCGAGAAACGCTTCGAAGGCACTAATTTGTTGGACAAAAACCATCCGATTGACCATGCCGGCGCTAACAGCCTCCACCTCGACGCCTTGAAGTCCATGTTGTTGGAGAATCGTTTTCGAGGCGTTCTGTGCGCTCAAGAAGTAATCGCCAGGATTCGCCGGCGGATCCTGGTCAACCCAGTCCTCGAAATCATCTTCGGGGGAAAAGAAGGCATAGTCGGCACCTACCCGAGTGTTCGGGTACTCATCCAATTCCACTTGGCATCCCGAAGCGCTATTGCTCACCGTTCCGCTAAATGACGTGTCGCAAGAGGGGCAATGTAGTTCAGTTTCGCCATTAGAGACCAAATCGGAAAACTTCTCACCGGCTCCCCAGTTGGGTTCAGGAACCGAGATTTGACATTCTGCCGGCTTGTGGCACTTCGGGCATTTGAATCGAGCGGTTGTTGTGAGAATCTGCGACATGGTGCTCCCTGAGGTTGAGGCTCTTATGCTATTCGGCTTTGGATCCAAAGCAGACACTTGGTGTCCTACGCCTCAAACACAGAGCTGCTAGAAATTCCTAAGAGGGGTTCTTGCAGTGACTTGCTATCCTCCATTCGGAGGATGCAGCTCCACGGATTACACCGCACACTTCAGTGATGAACGCCGTCAGCGGCAAGACGCCCCGCTAGACAGGATTGTTTCGAACCACAGCAGATTTGAAGAAGTAAGGGGTTTTACATTCTCGTCTAGGGAGGAACAAATGAATAGGCGAAACTTCGTCGGATGGGGCGTGCAAGGCGTTCTGGTGAGCAGTGCCGGCGCCCAGGTGCTTGGCCGCCCCCAGGCCGCACTGCCTGACCAGCAAGCCGCTCGGACCACCAACATCGAGTACGAGGACATTCCCGGCCGTCCTCGATCTTCGGCGGGCTTTGCCCAGCACAACGACTTCGTCTATTGGGTGGGCGGACATCTTGGCGAATTCCACTATTACGACCGCGGGAACATTTCGAGGCAGGCGCACCGCCTCAACTTGAAGACCGGCGAATGGACGCAGATCGCAGATTTTCCGGTGCGGGCCCAAGGATTCCGCATGTGCGGGTATGGGGACGGTATCTTTGCTTTCGGCGGTTTTGTCTACGAAGGCGATGGTGAATGGCCGGTGCGCTCCACGAACATCGTCCGCCGCTACGACATTGGCAAGAACATTTGGGAAGATGCCGCGCGCCTGAGCGCACCACGCTCGTCCAACGTTCTGGGTGTTGTCGGTGACTTGGTCTATCTGATCGGCGGCTGGGACGGCTGGTCAAAGCCGAGCCAAGACGAATCTGATCCGTGGCGCTCCAAGCCTGACACCTTTCACGATACGATCGAGATCTTCGACTTGGCTGCTCGCAAGACGGCTGAAGTGATCCCACTAGGCATTCCCAAGAGAAGAGCGCTCGCTGCGGTGACCCGCGGCTCCGAAATCACCATCGCCGGCGGGCTTGGGCCACGCGGTTTCTGGGACACGCTGACCGAAGTGATGACGTTCGACACCAAGTCGCGCCGCTGGACCAAGCTGTTCGACATGCCGCAGGGCCTGTTTTCTCCCGGTTTGGCGTGGCCCGCGCATATTCCGCTGATCATCGGTGGTCTTTTCGTTGACAAGCAATACAACAGCAAGGAATACAACACCATCGCGACCTTCGATCCGCACGCGGGGGGCGGCTGGAAGGAACTCGCGCACTTGCGGTCAACTCGAACCTTCGCTGAAAGCGCCGTCTACGAAGACAGGTTGGTGGTTTTTGGGGGACACTCCGGAACGTTCCCGACGGCGGAAGTTCAATCGTTCGACGCCAACAACCCCTCCGATGCCAGCCGGCTCAGACGGACGCTGATGCAGCGGATTGACCAAGTGATGTGAGTTGAGTGGTTGCGCACGTGGCGCGGAATACAGAGCAGAACCTAAATGCGAACAGCCCGTGCTCAAGCTAGAGATCACAGCAATCACGTTCGGTGATTGCCTACGATTTCTGTCAGCATTGGCATTCAACCGAGAAACGATGGTGGGCTTGAAACCTCCTTGGTGGCACCGCGATACCGCGGAACGGTACTGGCTTGAGTTCACTGACCGCCTCGATCTCGGGGCCAATCTGCGGGCGCCTCAACTTGACGAGGCGGGACGTGAGAACTGGCGCTACTCGTTGTTCAAGCTTGCCAAAATTGGTGACCTAGTCTTCCATTATCACAAGCCGCACGATGCCTTGGTAGCCGTTTCTCGTGTCGCGGGTGAGTGGCAGCCGAGACCTATCGTATGGGGCGCGCGAGGAACGTTCGCACGCGCCAAGGGCGTTCAGCCTCATGAACGACCAGGCTACGTGGTACCTTTGGCGGATTACACACGTCTTGCTGTTCCGCTACGGCTCGAGGACCTGCGGAAACAAAAGCCAGTGCTTCGGAAAATGATGGAGACATTGCGGCTCCGACACCCTGGTCACGCAATCTATTTTCCGTTCGAGCTCGCAGAGCGTCCCGTGCGGCCGCTTCAAGGCTATGCATTCAAGCTTCCGAAAGAATTCGTGCGCCTGTTTCAGTTGAACGAACTGGCGGCTGTGCTGCAAGATGATTCGCTACGAAATTCGATAGACACTGTGCGGCAGCCTGGTCAAGGCTTCGTGGCGAACACCGAGGTCAGGCTTGTTCTGGAACGCCACGCCATGGCCATCGCTCTGCGTCACTTTCGTAGCCGGGGATTTCGAGTGCGGAATGTGTCGCGCACGCATCCGTATGACGTGCTCGCGGAAAACGGTCACAAAATACTGACGATCGAAGTGAAAGGGACCGCGGGCCGTGGTCATTCAGTCTTCCTGACTCGTAATGAAGTTGAACACGCGCGCCGCGATTCTTCTTCAGCGGTCCTTTTTGTCGTACACGGCATTCAGGTCGCGCAAAATGGAGGCCGGCTGACTGCCTGCGGGGGGCAAGTTCACGTGGAGCTTCCTTGGGTGATCGACGAGGGGCTCTTGGAAGCGCTTCAGTATCGATACACGATGCCAAGTCATCTCACTTGAAACCCGAAGTTACCGCAAATCAGGGTTGTTACCGCCGCATCGAATACCGAGAGAGTCTTGGACTTACGGCATAAATCAGTCCAAGTTAATGTCCGCACCCCCCCTCGGATGAGGCGTAAATGCAATTGACCACCCCCCCCACGCTATAGAATTTCCTCTTGTGCGAGAGAAGGAGTAAAGAAGTATGCCCAACATACGCGCAATCGACGCTGCGTTTGTCGATGACTTGTTTGAGATGGGCAGCGGCTATGTGCTGGACTTCTCTGACCGCACAATGTCTTCGTTCTTCGCCGAAGAACTCAATGTTGACATTGACGACGACGCTTATCGCGTTAATGGCAACTCCAAGGCCAAGCGGCTTCGGTGCTATTTGAACAAAGTAGATATCAATACTTCGGTTAAGACACTGCGGGCCCTGTGGGACTATCGCGAAGCTACGCGTAAGCATCGTGGCCGCGAAGAATGGGTTGCCAACGCGGAAGGCCGCTTTTTTTCGCTGCTTAACCGCATGCAGGGCAAGCTCGACGCAGTCCCCCCCGTCGGAGAGCCGCCAAAGCCGGCATTCGACCGGGCAAAGATGTTGGCTCTAAAACAGCGCTTGATAGAACTTTCAGCGATGGAGCCGCATCCTCGCGGATATGCATTCGAGGCTTGGCTGCGCGATGCGTTCAACTTCTTCGGGCTGGAGGCGCGCGAGCCATTTCGCAACCGAGGGGAGCAAATCGACGGTAGCTTCGTTTTGCAAGGTGAAACCTATCTAATCGAGGCTAAGTGGCAGTCCACGCAAGTTGGTGCCGCGGACCTGCATGGCTTTCAAGGTAAGCTTGAACAAAAGGCCGCATGGGCCCGAGGCTTATTTGTCAGCAACAGCGGCTTCACCGAAGATGGGCTCATCGCCTTCGGCCGCGGAAAGCGGGTCATTTGCATGGATGGACTGGATCTGTTCGACACTCTTGATCGCGAGTTGCCATTGAATCACGCGCTTGATCGTAAAGTGCGTCGCGCCGCTGAAACTGGATTGCCTTTTGAGCGCATCCGCGATCTCTTTTTACGCTGATTTACGTCTCAAGCTAAATGAGGAGCTTGCTACAGCGTGAGCAGGATCCCTAGATGCGCGGCAGGCAGACATAAGCACAATTCAACGCTCAAATAACTGATTCCACGTACTTTGGATGTGTGTGGTGAACCGCCGAAGCCAGGCAGCATGATCACGATATCTGATCAGGCGATGGGAACTTTGGCTTGTGGGGTGATCCCGCGCGCTGTCGTGAATGTGTGGGCTCAAGCGTCTGTAGCGAACTGATAGTCACAGCGGGTTGCAGGCTACGGCTTCGTTCTGGTGATCCCTGTTGTCCAGCCCGAGGGGTCATTCCATAAGTGGGTCAAATTTCGACGGAATTCAGCATCGTTCTGAGATCGCAAGCCGGTGCAGCCCATGTCTCTGGCTCTTCTTTATGTGACTTATTACCAAGCCAATTGACTTGATCTGCTTCTGTGCTTGGGAGTACTGTTGAACCCCGTCGAAATCTGACCCACTTAGCGCAGTAATTTCCATCCAAAACAGACCCACGTAGGCACTACCCTGCTTGTTTTAAAAGTAGGGGAAATTAGGAGCGATAGACGTGGCGACATTGAATGTCATCAGGCGTTAGGCATTGTGGGATCAGATGTCCATCCGCGAGATATCGAGGCGTACAGGCCTGGCTCGCAATACAGTGAAGAGCCTTGGCTGATTGTTAACCGGGATAGGAGATTTCGATGCATGTTCCTCGCTTGAAAGCGATCGCCGGCTTCTGGCTTCTCATGCTGGGAAGTGTCGTGACCGCCTGGGAAATTGATTTCGGCCGCCTCGGCAAGGCCAAGGGGGATGACGTCAAGGTCGATCCTCCGAAGGTCGATCTACCCAATCTCCCTGATCCGACGAAGAAGGAATTCTGGGAAAAGCCGGGCAACTACGTGCTTCCCGGGGCGTTTCTATTTCCGGGCGTTCAGGGTGCCGCTACTCAGGCGGTGGAGCAGATTGGCAATGGAGTCCTGATAACGGCAAAGACGGCTGCGAACGATACCATCAGGACTCTGATCAATGCGCAGGGGGACGTCATCACGACGATCGAGAGGGCAGGCAGCGACACCGTCCACTCGCTCGAGAAGGCAAGCAAGGACGCAACCGCCACCTATCTCAAGGCTTGGAAGGACTCTGCCGAGCAGGCCCGACGAAGCCTCAACGACGGAGCTGAAGCAGCCACTGCAATCAAGCGATATCAAGAACGAGAGTTGGAGGGGAAGATCAAGGCAGCCAACAATGCAGCACGACGCGCGAATGAAGGAAAGTTTCTCGATGCTGCCTGGCACACTAGCACGGAGCCCATGCAGGCCACGGAAGAGAACTACTTTAAGGCGACGCAGGAAAGTTCATTGATCAACGCAGCAGGCCAGGCGGCGGCGACAACGTACGGTGGGCCAGGCGGTGCCGCTGCTTATGCGGCCTGGTATACGTACCGCACCACTGGTGACCCAGAAATGGCGATCCGAGCAGGTGTTGTCGCTGCCATAACCAGTCAGGGGGGCTCCGCCGTGACGGATCTACCTTCCGGTACGACCACCGAAATCATCAAGAAGACAGCGGTAGCCGGTGCTGTCGGCGGGCTGGCCGTTGCGGCCGCGGGTGGCGACGAGCAAGCTGTGACCGAGGCGTTCTTGCGATCTGGAGGCGCGGTGCTGGTCCAGAGTGGCTCGGAAAATTTCAAGATGCACAATCCGAAGGCAGCCGACGCGATTCAAACAGTTCACTGTTTGTCGACGCGCGACATGGACTGTCTATCCAAGACGACATACGTGAAAGACGCCAAGGGCAAGATCCTGTACGACGAAAAGGGGACGCCGCGATTCGAAAAGTACATTCCCAAGAGTATCGCCAAGTGGACCAAGCCCGACCCGACCGCGCCCGAGTCGAGGCAAGTCGCCTTCATTACCAAAGTGGCTAAATTGGGTACCTCCGGAGAAATTCCCGTTTTCAAGGGGAAATGGGTCATAACTTCGAACTTCGGAGTCAAAGATCAAATCCCTGACGGCGAACCAAGCGTTGTCCTGACTTACGCCGGTGCTGATCCTCCCTTCATTTTTCGCAATGATTACGAATACGCAGACCAAGTGACGAGCTACACCTGCAAGCTCGGAGCCTCGATACGGCGCATCAGCGTTACTCGCAAGGGCAATGCTTGTCAGGCGTTGTACTACCGTGACGGCGAGACGCAGACAGTATTTTCTTCGCCAAGCCATCCCGAAAAGTGTCCAGCGGCTGCCGTCGTGTTCGTCAAGACCACGATGAAGGAAATTGGAGCTTCCTGTACCCCCACGTAGCTCGCTAAGGCTGGCTTGGCAGTCCTATCCAAGCGACATACTGCTTTTCGAACAGGGGCCTCGGGGCTTTTCTTGCAGTACCTGTGCCCAATCCTCATCCTCATGTCGATCCCGTTGAGCTTTAACGATGGGTAGCTCATCCCGAATGGTCTGGATGAGTTCGACCACTTGGTCATCTGCCAGGCCGGTGGTGTTGACCATGGCGCGGTAATAGAAGGTGCTGCGCGGTAGTTCAATCACTTGGCACCCCCGCCGGACGGAGCAGGCTTGGGGCCGGTGATGATGCAGGAGTTCTCGTTGTCGCTCGCGAGGCGCAGGCGCGGAGTTTTTTTGACCAGCTCCAGCTCCATCGTGAGCTGCCTCACCTTTCGCTCCAGCGCAGCGATCTTGGTTTCGTACTCGGCGATGGCGTCTGCCTCGGCTTCCTCGGTATTGAGCTCACCACGATCGAACTGGGTTAGCCCCAGCTGGATGAGATTGGCGGACAGCGTGTACTTTTTTGCGCGTCACGGCGCCCGAGTACCCCTGAACGAATGTCGCTACACAGTTGCAGCTTGAACTGCGCCGTATGCCTGCGATATAGACCTCTTGATGACATGAGCCTCTCCATTTATGAGGCCCAGCAAGCGTATCAGTTCATCTATTTCCGGTGGTCCAGTCCGAGGGGTTCACTCCATAAGCGCAGTAATTTCCATCCAAAACTGACCCACGTAGGCACTACCCTGATTGTTTTAAAAGCAGAAGAAAATTAGGAGTGATAGACGTGGCGACATTGAATGTCATCAGATGTTGGGCATTGCGGGATCAGATGAACACGGTTTAGAGCATTGATCCGTCGGGATGTCACGTCTTACGCATCGTGCACGCTTTTTGTAAGCACCCGACTATGATCTCGAACACGTCCTGGAATCGTGCTCGGTGATTCCTTTAAAGGAGAGTTGAGATTACATCCGAATCCAATCGCACATCTGCGGCGAGCCTCGCGTTTGTCCAAGGCGTGGCCGCCTCATGGGGGTGGTCGTGGCAGCCAATGTCTCAGGACATTGATGATGGCCTTGACGGAGTCCTTTTTGTGCGAAATAAAGTCATCGATCCGGCGCGTCCGCAAGACCGGCGAAAGTGGACCCACCGTTTGGCAGGCACAGCAATCCTGTTGCAGGTGAAAGGTGGCGAGACTCAGGTTAGCAGCGAGACAGATGACTACGTCCGGGTCAAGGTCGCGGATCTGGCGAAGCACAAGTCCGACTGGCTGAGATCTCCGATACCCTGCGCTCTCGTGTATGTGGAGCCTGTAGAGCAGGGGAAAACGCCCAAGAGGGCGTGGTGGGTGAATCTGCAGAATGAAAGTGTCTATGTGGCCGACACGCTGGTTGAAGTACCCAAGAAGAACAGATTTCAGCCTGGCTTAGAGTGTCTGGGGCGCTTCTCAAAGATCGTGAAGCGTCAGCAACTCGGTATGCAACTGAGTGAGATCAGAATCGGAGAAAACCTGGACGCGAAGCATCGTGTTACCGGGCTGCATGCCAATGGATTGAAGTGGGAGGCATGGCGCTTCTATAAGGCTTGGCAGGAACGAGGAGCCACGCATCGGAGCCTGGGTCCAATAACGATTAATCGTACTGGATGGTCACATTTAACTCGACGTGGCCGTACGGTTCACAGGATCGCGAATAGCCTGTTGTTGCTTCCGGCTGCGGCCAAGGCCATCGAAGAAGTAGAGAGTTGGGAGTATCTTCGACGGCTCCCACCTCCGCAAGAGAGTGCTTCAAACGAACCGCGATCAGTCGTTGATTACTTGGGAATTAGAGCCAAGGTGATAAACAGATGGCGTGGCCCGACGGAGATCATGGTGGTTCTTCGGCGCCGAACTAGTTATCAATTTGCCCCTGTGGTTGAGTCCCAAGACACCCCGCAGCTCATTGAGCGGCCGACCGTTCAGCTATGGTTCCATTCGGTGTACGAGCTTCGGCGGTCTCAAAGAAGTTGAGATCGATGACCGCATCAAAGACTGATCCTGACACGATTTACATCGCCGGCCAGAGCGTCGCCGCTCTGTCTTACATGTGTGCGACCATCGATCCCGTTCAATCTTAACGCTTCGGCTGAGATCTGATGCAGTGCTAGGCGAATCCATCAAGCGCAGTTAGCGCTACTTCGCTTCTCAGCCGATAGGTGCCCGCGACTTGTGCGGCGACCCCGCGCGCTGCCGCTGCCGTTTGGATTTGAGCATCTGTAGCGGGCTGATAGTCACTAGGGGTTGCAGGCTATCCAGCCACGACTGCCTGCCCAAGGCGCGCACAACGGCTACGAAGGTTGAAACCGTCGCACCTTGGCCGAGCTCGAGGCGTCTCAATGCGGTAACTGCCACTCCAGCTTCTTTGGCCAGGATAGCTTGGCTGACGTTGCTTCGCACCCTGGCAGCGCGAAGCTGTTCGCCAAGTTCTGCTTCCAATTCTGCGCCGGTTCGATGGTCATTCATTTCCGCCTATTATCAGGCGAAAGATGGTTGTTTACGAATTAATCGCCCGAATTAGGGTGATTAATTGCAATCAACCAGGCTACTGCAGGGTTCGTAGTGTCGAACATATTTGACTTTATGTTGCCTAGTATTTTGAGCAATACCGAGCTGGGCAACTGATGATTAGGCTAGATCGCTTGGTTTGCTGTACAGCAAATCAAGCGATTTCTGTACAAGAAGCCGGGGGTAAAAGTTGGACCTTGCGCAGATTTCCGTTGTGCCGTACATTTGTACGTAATGCCGGTAAATATCCGGTTAACCGGAGATTTGTACATGGTGCGAACTGAGCGATTTGAATTGCGGTTGGACGACGACCTGCTGCAGCGTGTGGATGAATGGATGGAGAGTACTGGTCAAGCCAGCTCTCGCTCCGACGCCTTGCGCCAGTTGGTGGACATCGGGCTGGGCACGATAACGGGCAAGAGCATTCATCTCACCGATGGTGACAAGCTCAATTTCATGGTCCTGCGAGATATCGTCAAGCACCTGAAAATCAAGGACGCCGAGACGAATGTCGACTTCGTGGCCGAGACGGTCTATGGGGGGCATTACTGGGCGCCCACCTGGGAGATGCAGGGCGTATTCCACAAGCACGCGGACCGCCCAGCTGATGTCACTTTGGTGGTCAATACGCTGGACATGTGGGACTTCGTCGAGGGATGCATCGAGAAGCTGTCTCAGGAAGACATTGAGAAGCTCAAGGCTTTCAACCACGGTTACGTGCCGAAGTTTCACGGCTTCGACGGCAATAACGAGAGCACGCTGATGAGCATCGCGCGATTCTTGGTGGAGAAGATGGACCGGTTTTCGCGGTTCAAGAAGCGGGACTTCAACTCGCACGCTCCGACGGCGGCACGCTATCGCCGAATGACCACGGCCTTCGAGCCCATCCGAGCCACTCTGGGCTTCGGCCGCGATATGGGCGTCGACCAGATCATCGAGCTGCTTAAGGTTGAGCGTTGAGCCAAGGGGGTGCGGATAAATGCTTGGACTGGTTGATGCCGACTGAACTTGCGCTCGGTCGGTATGCATACGCGTCACGTTTGGACTTCTTGTGGCCTCACAGGAACCGCGATCGCAATCTAGCCATGATCCAGTCGAACTCGACTTTGCCAAGCTCCCATCCCTTACGCCTGATGCCGACATCGACTTCATCCAATAGCCTGGTCAAAGTCAGATCGTGGCGTTCAATGCGCTTCCTCTCGGTGTAGCCGGTCAGTTGCGCTACAAGATCTATGCACATGAGGTACCGTCCACGGCGTTCCTCTTCAGTCAGGCCAACGACATAGCGGCCATCGACCTCACGTGCAACAACTTTCGGC
>NZ_JBFUGK010000065.1:0-13279 GCF_056402935.1 Polaromonas sp. P3_B1 | reverse complement strand
CGCTTGGCTCGAGCACCGCAGGTTGCCCGCAGCGAAGCGAAGGGACCCAGACTGCGGGTCGCCTTTTCTTTGGTGACTTTCTTTTGGCGAAGCAAAAGAAAGTTACTGGCCGCCGGGCCACTCCCGGCCAGCAGAACCCAGCAGAGGGCACGCCGCCGGCGCAAGAACCGACCTAGGGCGCGGTCTGCCCCGCAGGCCAAGCCAGCTTCCCCACTTGATCAAGGTGGGTCAAATAAACCCGCAAATCAAACTCATACTGGTGGTACTGCGGCTCCATGTGCGTGCACAGCTGGTAGAAAGCCTTGTCATGGGCCCGCTCCTTGATGTGGGCCAGCTCATGCACCGTGATCATGCGCAGAAACTCCACGGGCACGTCTTTGAACAGCGTGGCGACACGGATCTCGCGTTTGGCCTTGAGCTTGTTGCCTTGCACGCGCGACACGGTCGTGTGCGTGCCCAGTGCGTGGGCGATCACGTGGAGCTTGCTGTCGAACGCAACTTTGGACAGCGGCTCGGAGCTGCGCAGGAAATCGTTCTTGAGATCCATCACGTAGTCGTACAGCGCCTTGTCGGTCCGCACACCATGGCCCTGGGGGTACTTGGCGAGCAGCACTTCGCTGAGCCGGCCCTGATCCAGCAACTGCTGAACCTGGGTCCGCAGGTTTTCCGGATACCCGGCGAGGTATTTGAGGGGGGAGGCATTGGCCATCAGGAATTCAGGCCAGACGCCTCACTGCTTGCGCTTCAGGCCTCGCGACGCAGCGCCGGAAAAAGGATGACATCCCGAATGCTAGGGCTGTCGGTCAGCAGCATCATCAGGCGGTCAATGCCCACGCCGCAGCCGCCGGTGGGGGGCATGCCGTATTCGAGGGCGCGCACGAAGTCGTGGTCGTAGAACATGGCTTCGTCGTCGCCGCTGTCCTTGGCCGCGACCTGGGCGTTGAAGCGGGCGGCCTGTTCTTCGGCGTCGTTGAGCTCGCTGAAGCCGTTGCCGAATTCGCGGCCGGTGATGTAGAGCTCAAAGCGTTCGGTCACTTCGGGCCGGCTGTCGTTGGCGCGCGCCAGCGGCGAGATTTCCGTCGGATGCTCCATGATGAAGGTCGGCTGCCAGAGCTTTTCTTCGACCAGTTCCTCGAAGTACAGCACCTGCAGGCTGGCGAGCGATCGCGTCGAGAGGCGGTCTTTTTCCTCGCTCATGCCCAGCTTTTTGAGGGCATTGGTGAGCCATGCGGCGTCGTCGACATGCTCGCCGGCTTCGGTGTGCTTGAGGATGGCTTCGCGTATCGTCAGGCGGGCAAAGGGCTTGGCGAGGTCGACTTTTTCTTCCTTGCCGCCGTAGCTCAGCTGCAGCGTGCCCACGGCCTTTTGCGCCGCGTCGCGGATCAGCGCCTCGGTGAAGTCCATCAGGTCGTTGTAGTCCCAATAGGCCGCATAGAACTCCATCATGGTGAATTCGGGGTTGTGCCGCACCGAGATGCCTTCGTTGCGGTAGCTGCGGTTGATCTCGAAGACGCGGTCAAAGCCGCCGACGATCAGGCGCTTGAGGTAAAGCTCCGGCGCAATGCGCAGGAACATCTCCTGGTCCAGCGCGTTGTGGTGCGTCTTGAAAGGCTTGGCATTGGCGCCGCCCGGAATGGGGTGCAGCATGGGCGTTTCGACCTCGAGGAAGTCGTGGCCGACCATGAATTCGCGGATAGAACTGACGGCCTTGCTGCGCGCGGTAAAACGCTTGCGAGCCTGCTCGTCGGTGATCAGGTCCACATAGCGCTGGCGGTATTTCTGCTCCTGGTCGGCCATGCCGTAAAAATCGCCGGGCAGGGGACGCAGGCTCTTGGTCAGCAGGCGCACGCTGGTGGCATGGATGGACAGCTCGCCCGTCTTGGTCTTGAAGACCTTGCCTTCCGCGGCCACGATATCGCCCAGGTCCCAGTGCTTGAAAGCGGCATAAAGCTCTTCGCCGATCTCATCGCGTGTGAGAAAAATCTGGATGCGACCCGTACTGTCCTGCAGGGTGGCAAAACTCGCCTTGCCCATCACGCGCTTGAGCATCATGCGGCCGGCGATCTTCGCGGGAATGGCTTCCGCAGCCAGCGCCTCGCCGTCCTTGTCATCGTGTGCGGCGTGCAGCTTGGCCGCATGGTCGGTCGGCTTGAAGTCGTTCGGGAAGGCCACGCCTTTGCCGTCCGCCTGATTTTTACGCAGGGCCTTGAGCTTTTCGCGGCGCTCGATGATCAACTGGTTTTCGTCTTGCGGGGGGATGGACATAAGGTCAAGGTTCCGGAAAAAGGTCAAAAGATGTCGGGCGCCCCGCCCAACTGAGGTGGGAGCTGAAAAGCGCCGAATTGTCGATTTTAAGTGACGCTGGCGCTTTGGCCCGGGTGCCTGAAAACGCGTGGTTGGCGGTCAGAGCGCGATGCCCGTGCGCTCCAGGATGTCACTCACGAGTTCCAGCCGCATCAGCGGGTTGTCGAGTTGCATCAGGCGCTGCTTGAGCTCCAGGGGAATGGGCAGCAGCTCGCACCAGCGGTTGGAGACCCAGCCGCAGTCTTCAAGGTGGTAGGGCGACTGCAGCGGCATCTGGGTCTGCGGCAACTCGCGGTCCTGCAGGCTTTTGATCAGCTTGCCCAGCGCGTCCGCCGTGGTTTGCAGGTCGGCGGGGATTTGCACGGCCTGGTCGTCTTCCAGGCGGGTGACATCGGCGATCCACAGGCCGTGTTTGAGTTTTTCACGGCGGGTGATCTCAAAGCGCTGGGCACCCGTGCAGCGTATGGCCATCAGGCCCGGCTGCAACATGGAGAACTCGGTGATGGTGGCCAGCGTGCCGATGCTGCTGAAGGCCTCGTGCGCAAAGCCATCGCCGCCCGGGCCGGTGTCGGCGGGACGGCGCACTTCCGAGCCTTCGGTCAGCGACACCACGCCGAAAGGGGCGCCTGCCTTGTGGCATTTGCCGATCATGTCCAGGTAGCGTACTTCAAAGATGCGCAGCGGCAGGACGCCGCCCGGAAACAACACCGCGCCCAGCGGGAACAGGGGAAGGGAGCTCAGCGTCAGGGCTTCGGGCATGGTCTCGTCGCGCTTTGGATTGCAGTGAGCCACATCATCCCACGCTCCCCTGGAGGCGCGGGTATTTCTGCGTCTAATACGCCGGGCTCAGGAGGGCTTTTCGGTACGTTCTGGCGCCGCAAATGTGGGGACGGGATCCGCCTCAGCTGACGGCGTCGGCCGGCTGCCTGAGCAGCATGGCCAGCGAACTGGCCACGGTTTTGCGCAGCTCCCGGCGATCGCAGATGAAGTCGATCGCGCCCTTGGTCTGCAGGAACTCGGCGCGCTGGAAGCCTTCCGGCAAGGTCACACGCACGGTCGATTCAATGACGCGCGGGCCGGCAAAACCGATCAGGGCCTTGGGCTCGGCGATGACCACGTCGCCGACAAACGCGAAGCCGGCGCTCACCCCGCCCATGGTGGGGTCGGTCAGCACGCTGATGTAGGGCAGGCCTTTTTTGGCCAGGCGCGTCAGGGCGGCATTGGTCTTGGCCATCTGCATGAGGCTGAGCAGGCCCTCCTGCATGCGCGCGCCGCCGGTGGCGGTAAAGCAGATGAACGGGACTTTTTGCTCGATGGCCGCGTGCACGCCGCGCACAAAGCGCTCGCCCACCACGCTGCCCATGCTGCCGCCCATGAAGTCGAAYTCAAAGCAGGCGACAACCACGCCTATGCTGTGCACCGCACCTCCCATGACGATGAGCGCATCGGTTTCCTGGGTGTTTTCCAGGGCTTCCTTGAGGCGCTCGGGGTATTTGCGGCTGTCCTTGAACTTCAGGGCGTCGACCGGCAGCACTTCCTGGCCGAGTTCATAGCGGCCTTCCGGGTCCAGGAAGGCGTCCAGCCGCGCGCGCGCGCCTATGCGGTGGTGGTGGCTGCATTGCGGGCAGACGTTCTGGTTTTTTTCCAGGTCGGTCTTGTAGAGCACCGCTTCGCAGCTCGGGCATTTGATCCAGAGGCCCTCGGGCACCTGGCGGCGTTCCGTCGGGTCGGTGGGGCYGATTTTGGGGGGGAGAAGTTTTTCTAGCCAAGACATGAAGTCAGTCCTTTTGGTGTCGGGCGGCGCCTGGGGCTTGCCGGGCGAAAAGCGCAATTATGCGCCGGTTTGCCCGGTCTCCGGCCCCAGGCCGGCCCGCTCGAAAGTCAGTCCAAAGCAGTACGAATTTCTTTCAAAAACGCCTGGGCAACGGCCGCTACCTGCTCCCGCGGCTGGTTTTCGATCAGCTGGATGATTTTGCTGCCTATGACCACGGCATCGGCCACCTTGCCTATGGCCTTGGCGGTTGCCGCGTCGCGTATGCCGAAGCCCACGCCCACGGGCACGTTCACATGCCGGCGTATGCGCGGCAGCGTGGCTTCGACGGCCCCCACGTCCAGCGTGCCGGCGCCGGTCACGCCCTTGAGCGAGACGTAGTACACATAGCCGCTGGCGACTTCAGCCACCTGGGCCATGCGGGCGTCGGTGCTGGTGGGCGCCAGCAGAAAGATCAAATCCATGTTGTGCGCACGCAGCCGGGCGGCGAATTCCACACACTCCTCGGGCGGGTAGTCGACGATGAGCACGCCGTCCACACCGGCCTGCGCGGCATCGCGGATGAAGGCGCTTTCGGTTTTGCTGCCGCCGTGCTTGATGTCGTAACGCTCCACCGGGTTGGCGTAGCCCATCAGGACGATCGGCGTGGTGTTGTCCTTGGTGCGGAACTGGCGCACCATCTCCAGCACCTGGGCCAGGCCGATGCCGAAGGACAGGGCCTTGTCGCCGGCTTTCTGGATCACCGGGCCGTCGGCGCTGGGGTCGGAAAAGGGCACGCCCAGTTCGATCACGTCGGCGCCGCCGGCCACCATGGCGTGCATCAGCTCCGGCGTGACGTCGGCAAACGGGAAGCCTGCGGTGACGTAAGGGATCAAGGCCTTGCGACCCTGGCTTTTCAGCGTGGAGAAAGTAGAGGCAATACGGCTCATGATTGCACCCCGCTACCCTTGGCGCCGCTGGCATCGAAGGACGCTGCCGAAGCTGCGCCGCCTTTGACCGAGAGGCCCCGCATGGAGGGCCGGTCGTAAAAGTCAGCCCCCGAGAGATCGGCCACCGTGCCGATGTCCTTGTCGCCCCGGCCCGAGAGGCAGACGAGCAGGCTCTGGTCGCTGCGCATGCTGCGGGCCATTTTCATGGCGCAGGCCACGGCATGGCTGGATTCGAGCGCGGGAATGATGCCTTCGGTGCGGCACAGATAGTGGAAAGCTTCCAGGGCTTCCTTGTCGGTGATGCCAACGTATTCGGCACGGCCTATGTCCTTGAGGAAGGCGTGCTCCGGGCCCACGCCGGGATAGTCGAGCCCGGCGCTGATGCTGTGGGTCTCGGTGACCTGGCCGTCCTCGTTTTGCAGCACATAGGTGCGGTTGCCGTGCAGCACGCCGGGCAGGCCGCGCTGCAGGGATGCGGAATGCTTGCCGCTTTCCAGGCCCTCACCGGCCGCTTCGACACCGATCAGGCGGGTTTTCGCGTGCTGGATATAGGGGTGGAAGATGCCCATGGCGTTGCTGCCGCCGCCCACGCAGGCGATCACCGCGTCGGGCTGGTGGGTGCCGATGAATTCCGGCATCTGCTGCAGGCATTCGGTGCCTATCACGCTCTGGAAGTCGCGGACCATCATGGGGTAGGGATGCGGGCCCGCCACGGTGCCGATGATGTAGAAGGTGTTGTCCACGTTGGCGACCCAGTCGCGCATGGCTTCGTTGAGCGCGTCTTTCAATGTTTTGCTGCCGCTTTCAACCGGCACCACCGTGGCGCCCAGCAGGTTCATGCGGTAGACGTTGGGGCTTTGGCGCTTGACGTCTTCGCTGCCCATGTAAACCACGCACTCAAGGCCGTAGCGCGCGCAGATGGTGGCGGTCGCCACACCGTGCTGGCCGGCGCCGGTCTCGGCGATGACGCGCGGCTTGCCCATGCGGCGCGCCAGCATGGCCTGGCCTATGGTGTTGTTGATCTTGTGCGCGCCGGTATGGTTGAGGTCTTCGCGCTTGAGGTAAATCTGCGCGCCGCCCTGTTCGCGGCTCATGCGCGCGGCGTGGTAGATCGGCGAAGGGCGGCCCACGAAATGCGCCAGCTCGGAATGGAATTCGGCGATGAATTCCGGGTCGTGCTGGTATTTGGCGTAAGCCGTCTTGAGTTCGTTGATCGCGTGGGTCAGCGTTTCCGAAACGAAACTGCCGCCGTAAATTCCGAAATGGCCTGAAACGTCAGGCTGGTGGTACTCGTACATGATGGGGACTCTTTGCAAGTAACTCGTCGGCGGCGCGCACGGCCGCGACGAACTGGTTGATTTTGTCGGCGCTTTTGATTCCCTTGGAAATCTCGACGCCGGAACTGACATCAACGGCCAGCGTTGTGCAACGCGGCCTGACTTGCGAAATGCCATCGATCACGTTTGCAGGCGTCAATCCACCAGACAAAACGAGGTGAGCGTTGACGTTTGGAGGAAGAAGTGACCAATTGAATGTTTTCCCGCCGCCGCCATAACCTTCGACATGAGCGTCGAGCAGGATGGCTTGTGCGGCCTTGAAGTCCTGGGCGTATTTTACGAGATCAAAGCCGCCTGGGTTGCCCGGGGTGTTTTCGGAGGCTTTTTCATCCAGCGGAATGCGCGCGGCGCGCATGAAGGGCCGGCCTGCCTGCAGGCAGGTTTCGGGTGTTTCGTCCCCGTGGAATTGCAGGAAGGCCGTGGGCATGAGGGCGCAGGCGGCGCTGATGCGGGCCGTGGGCGCGTTGACGAAGAGCAGTACCGGGGTCACAAAGGGCGGCAGGCGGCGGGACAGTTGGGCGGCGCGTTCGGCCGTCACATGGCGCGGGCTGGCCTCGTACATCACAAAGCCGACCGCATCGGCCCCGGCGGCCACGGCGGCATCCACGTCTTCCTCACGGGTCAGGCCGCAGATCTTGATGCGGGTACGGGTAGGGGGGATGGGCGTCATGGCAACCAATCATAGGCTGCTGTGCGGTTCGGGAGGCCATAGTGGTCTTCGTAGACAGGCCCGAGAAAGTACAAGCCGTCCGGCGAAAACGTCGGCGCGGCGGCATCGCGGCTGCGCGCGGCCATCACGCCGGCCAGCCAGTCGGGCGGGTAGCTGCCCTGGCCTATGGCGACCAGGCAGCCCATGATGTTGCGGATCATGTGGTGCAAAAAAGCGTTGGCTTCGAACTCGAAGCGCCAGTACCGGGCGCCCGGCTCCCCACGGTGCGAGATTGTGATGTGTTTGATGGTTTTGACGGGGGACTTGGCCTGGCATTGCGCCGCCCGGAAGGAGCTGAAATCATGCTCGCCGACCAGCTGGGTGGCGGCCTGGCGCATGGCTGCCTCATCCAGCGGCCGGTAGACCCAGCCGACGCGCCCGGCTTCGACGCTGGGCCGCACGGCGGACTCCAGCACCACGTAGGCGTAGCGCCGTGCGATGGCGCTGCCGCGGCAATGGAATTCATCCGGAACTTCGCGTGCCCACTGCACGGCGATGTCGGACGGCAAAAAGGCGTTGGTGCCGCGCACCCAGGAGGCGATGTCGCGCTGCAGCAGGATGTCAAAGTGCACGACCTGCATCAGGCCGTGCACGCCGGCATCGGTGCGGCCGGCGCACAGGGTGCGTATGGGCTGGGCGGCGAATTTTCCGAGCGCCAGCTCCAGCTTGTCCTGGATGGTATTGCCCGAAAGCTGGCTTTGCCAGCCTTCGTAGCCGCTGCCGCTGTAGCTGATGCCGAGTGCGATCCTCACAGGCGGGCACGCAGTGAACGCAGCGCGTTCAGGCTGCGCTCACGACAGGGCGTTCAGGAAGGCCTGCGCCTTGACCTTCAGCGGGCCCTTGGCTTCGGCCATTACCTCTTCTGCCAGCGACCTGGCGCCGTCCGAGTCGCCGAGCGAGCGGAATTCCTCGGCCAGCAGGAATTTGGTTTCCAGCGGGTCTTCGGATCCGGACAAGGCTTCCTCGGGATGCGCGGGGCTTTCCGTGGTGGGGCCGTTCAGGTCCAGGGACAGCGAGCCGAGGTCGAACTCCAGCATGCCGTTGTCAGCCGCGGCCGGAGCCGGCGCGGGGGCCGCCGCTTTCACGGGGGCCGGCGCCGGTTTGGGCGTTGGTGTGAAGGGTTCGGCCGTGAAGTTCAGGCCTTCGTCAAGGAAGGAAGCGTCGGGCGCGGGCGCCGCAACAGGCTTGGCAACCGGTGCCGGCGGGGTAGCTGTCGGCAGTGCCACCGTGGCGCTGCTGAAGTCCATGTTCAGGGGAGCGGGTTCCGGCACCTTCATGGCCACCGTGGGTTCGACGCGCACGGGGGCTGGTGGAGGCGGCGGCGGGGCCGAAATGGCTGCCGGAGCGGTCGGTTCACCAGGTTCGTCACCGAGGGAGAAGTCCAGGTCGAGGTCGACATCCACCGAAGGCGTGGGAGCGGGAACGTGCGCCGGCTGCGCCACCATGGCCACCGTGCCGCCCGGGCTGAAAGCCGAGGTGCTGCCGCCAGGGGCCGAGCCTGCAGGCTGTCCGCCGGGCTGGTACATCGGGTTCGCGGGATCGAGCTCACGACCCATCTCGGTGATGTAAGCCCATTCAGGGCCGCTGCCGTGGGTGAGGTTGAACGCTTCGATGGCGACCGTTTCAAACGCCTTGCTGTCGCGGCGCTTGGCGTAGATTTCCATCAGTTTGGCATGGATGGCTACGCGCATCGGGCTGGTGCGCATGGCCTCTTTGAGGATTTCCTCAGCCTGCAGATCACGTCCATAGGCCAGGTACACATCGGCTTCGGCTACGGGGTCGACGTCGCCAGCGGCATCCAATTGACTCGGCGAATACACCAGGGACGAGCCCGTGGCGTTGCCTTCATTCGTGTCAATCCTTTGGCCGCCGCTGGCGCCGAAAAAAGAATCGGGCTGCAGCCTGCTTTCGAGGAAGGAACTGTCGACCTGGGCCGCGCCGCCGCGCTGGCGGTAGCGGTAAAAACCGAAACCGGCGAGCAGCAGCAGCAAGCCGCCTGCGATGGGCAGGATCAGCGGATTGTCGAGCAGTTCGTCGAGCAGGCTGGGCTCAGGCGGCGGCGGAGGCACGGCCACGGGCTTTTTGGCGGGAGCCACAACAGGCGGCGTGACCGCTGCACTGGCCACTGGTGCGGGCGCGGAAGCCGCAGGCGCTGCGCTGGTGGAGGCTTCGGAGGCTGATGTTGCGGGCGCCGAAGCGGCCGCTGCTGCCGCACTGGCGGCGGCAACCGGGGGCGTGACGGCGGCGACGGCGGGGGCCGGTGCCGGTGCCGGTGTTATGGCCGGGGTGGATGCTGCTGCCGCGGGAGCCGTGGCAGCCGGTGCCACCGCGGGGGGCGGCGTCACGCTGGCGGGCGCGGGAACCGCGACACCTGGCGTTTTGGCGGCACTGGCTGCGGGTGCGGCCGCTGGGCCGGCGCCGAGCTTGTTGAGCTCGTTGATGTTCTTGGACAGTTCGGCCACCCGTGTGGAGGCTTCCTTGGCCTGGCGTTCCTTGGCGATCTTGTCTTCGGCGGCGGTAAGTGCCGCCTTGCCCTGTACAGCGCCCTTGGAAAGGGTCAGCTTGTCGGGTGTGGTGCTGGCAGGCGCGCGGTCTTCGACCTTGGCCTGCACCTTGCCGCCGGCCTGGCGGTCGGCGCTGGCCACCTGGGTGGCCGGCACGCCTTCGGCCAGTTTGCGGCGGAAGCTGTTGAAGTCCTTGCTTTGCGCAACGATGGTCTGGCTGGCGTCACCGCTGGAAATCGCACTGGCCGTTTCGGCGCTTGGTATATCGAGCACCGCGCCGGATTTGATGCGGTTCACGTTGCCGCCGATGAAAGCGTCCGGGTTGCTGCGCAGCAGGGCGACCAGCATCTGGTCCAGCGACACGCTGGCGGGCTTGTTCTGGGCGGCGATCTTGCCGGCGGTGTCGCCAGCCTTGACGGTGACCTGTTTGTCGCCGCCTGCGGGCACTTTTTCGAGAGGTGCTGCGGACGCTTTGGCGACCGGTGCGGGCCGGGTGCTGGGGCCGGCCGGTGGCGAATAGGGGATGGAGGCAATGCCCTTGGCGGGTGGGGCGGCCGGGCGGGAAGACAGAACAGGCGCTGTGGGCGCAGCTGCCGCCGAGCTGCTCGAGCGCAGCGCCGGTGGGTCGAACAGCATGGTGTAGTCGCGCGTGATGCGGCCGTTGGCCCAGCTGGCTTCCAGGATCAGGTCGACAAAAGGCTCGGTGACGGGGCGATTGCTGCTCAGGCGCAGAAAGGAGCGGCCGTCGGGACGGCGCTGCAGGGTGACTTCGACGCCGGAGACCACACTGCCGTATTCAAGCCCGGCAGCCCTGAAAGTGTCGGGGGGCGCAACGCCGGCCTTGAGGCTCGACGCTTCATCGGGTTTGATGTCGGCGATCTCGATTTCCGCGCGAAGGGGTTCCCCCAACGCCGATTGGACCGTGATCCGGCCCAGCGCGAGCGCATGGGCTTCCAGACTTGCCAGGCTACCGAGCAGTGCAATGGCACTTGCCAAGGCGCCTATGCGCCAACGACCGCGATTAATCATGGGGTTGTGAGCCTCCAGTGCTCGGTCTGCATGTAACTTTATTCTGCTTATGCGCACAAAAACCTCGATGCGAATTTTCGAAAAACAACCTTAACATCAAGGCATTAGGCTGACAAGCTAAGACACCACTTAAGTTTTGACACAGCGAGTTAGCAGCAACTTACAAGTTTCCAATGTTGTCTGACCACAACGTCTTGTGACATGTGGTTACGGATAGGCGGCCGTATGTTGGCGGCCGCTCACCTCAATTAATTTATGCCTGCACCAAGATGCGCAGCATGCGGCGCAGCGGTTCGGCGGCGCCCCACAGCAGCTGGTCGCCCACGGTGAATGCGCCCAGGTAGTCGGGACCCATGGCCAGCTTGCGCAGGCGGCCCACCGGGATCTGCATGGTGCCGGTGACGGCCACCGGCGTGAGGTCCTTGATGGAGGCTTCACGCGTATTGGGCACCACTTTGACCCACTCGTTGTCGGCCGCGATCATGGCCTCGATGTCGGCCAGGGGCACATCCTTCTTGAGCTTGAAGGTCAGCGCCTGGCTGTGGCAGCGCATGGCGCCAATGCGCACGCAGAAGCCGTCGACGGGGGTTTCGGCCGTGCCGAAGCCGGCGCCCTGGCCCAGGATCTTGTTGGTCTCGGCGCCGCCTTTCCATTCTTCCTTGCTCATGCCGTTGCCCAGGTCCTTATCGATCCAGGGGATCAGCGAACCGCCCAGCGGCACGCCAAAGTTGGCGGTTTCAGTCGCGCCCAGGCCTTGTTGTTTGGCCAGGATGCGACGGTCGATTTCGAGAATCGCGGATTTCGGGTCGTCCAGCAGCGTGCGGACCTCGCTGTTGAGCGTGCCGAACTGCGTCAGCAGCTCGCGCATGTGCTGCGCGCCGCCGCCCGAGGCTGCCTGGTAGGTCATGCTGGTCATCCACTCGACCAGGCCGGCCTTGTACAGCGCACCCACGCCCATCAGCATGCAACTGACCGTGCAGTTGCCGCCAATCCAGTTGGTGCCGCCCTTGGCCAGGGCATTCTGGATCACGGGCAGGTTGACCGGATCCAGGATGATGACGGCGTCGTCGTTCATGCGCAGCGTGGAGGCCGCGTCGATCCAGTGGCCCTTCCAGCCGGCGGCGCGCAGCTTGGGGAAAACTTCGGAGGTGTAGTCGCCGCCCTGGGCCGTGATGATGACGTCGCACTTCTTGAGCGCTTCAATGTCAAAGGCGTCTTTGAGCGTTGTCTCGTTCTTCGCCTGGGCGGGGGCTTTGCCGCCTGCGTTGGAGGTCGAGAAGAACACCGGCTCGATCAGGTCGAAATCGCCTTCGGCCTGCATGCGGTCGATCAGGACCGAGCCGACCATGCCGCGCCAGCCGACGAGCCCTGTGAGATTGCCTTTGAGTTTCATTGGAACTGCCCCTTCAAAAAGTCAAAAATATGGCTTTTGGGCCCGGCTCATCGAGCCGGCAGGGCACGACGAACCAGGCTTGCTAGCCTTTAATGGTGGTCGTTTTGGTGATCTGGGCAAAAACCGGCGCGCCATGACCCGCGCGCAGGGCGGCGGGGCAGTGGGTGAAAGCGGGGTTTTTGCGCATATGCCTCGATTGTAGCCAGGCTTGGCTTTAGCGGGGCTGACAACCGCCCCAAACCTGTGTTTTGACGCAGGTTTGAGGTGGTTTGCTGCAAAAAAACGTCAGGCCAAGGCTTTGACCACGGCATCGCCCATTTGGACGGTCCCGACCTTGGTCGTGCCTTCGCTGTAGATGTCCGGCGTGCGCAGGCCCTGGCTCAGCACGGCGTCCACAGCCTTTTCGATGCGGGCGGCAGCTTCGGGCTGGTTCAGGCTGAAGCGCAGCATCATCGCCGCGCTCAAAATTGTGGCCAGCGGATTCGCCACGCCCTTGCCGGCGATGTCGGGCGCGCTGCCGTGGCTGGGTTCGTACAGGCCCTGGTTTTTGTCGTTCAGGCTGGCCGAGGGCAGCATGCCGATGGAGCCGGTCAGCATGGCGGCGGCGTCGCTGAGGATGTCGCCGAACATATTGCCGGTGACGACCACGTCAAACTTCTTGGGCGCCTTGACCAGTTGCATGGCGGCGTTGTCCACATACATGTGGTCCAGCGCGACGTCGGGGTACTCTTTGCCGACTTCGGTGACCACGTCTTTCCAGAGCTGGAAGGTTTCCAGCACGTTGGCCTTGTCGACGCTGGTCACGCGTTTGCCGCGCTTGCGGGCGGCCTGGAAGGCGACGTGGGCGATGCGTTCGATCTCGGGGCGCGAATAACGCATGGTGTCAAAAGCTTCTTCCGCCCCGGGAAAGTGGCCGTCAGGCGAAACGCGGCGGCCGCGCGGCTGGCCGAAGTAGATGTCGCCGGTCAGCTCGCGGATGATGAGGATGTCCAGGCCCGACACCAGTTCGCGCTTGAGGCTGGAAGCATCCACCAGCTGCGAATAGCAGATCGCGGGGCGGAAGTTGGCGAACAGGCCCAGGTTCTTGCGCAGGCCCAGGATGGCCTGCTCGGGGCGCAGCGGCCGGTCCAGCTTGTCGTATTTCCAGTCGCCCACCGCGCCGAACAGCACGGCGTCGGCTTCTTTGGCGAGCTTGAGCGTGGCCTCGGGCAGCGGATGGCCATGAGCTTCGTAGGCGGCGCCGCCGACCAGCGCGCTTTCGGTTTCAAACTTGAGGTCCAGGGCCTTCAAGACCTTGACGGGG
>NZ_JBFUGK010000064.1:0-13824 GCF_056402935.1 Polaromonas sp. P3_B1 | reverse complement strand
CTCGCTTCGCTCAAACACGTWTTTGCCCTGATCCGCTTGTCTCTGCGCTCCTCGGCCCAGCCAGGACGGGGAAGTCCAAATAAAGAAAACCAATACGAAGACAAATACCAAATACAAACAAGGGCACGCCATGGCGTGCCCTTGTTGTTTTCGGTATTCGGGGTTCTGCCTTCGGCTGTTTTGCTGTTCGGTATCCGGGCCCCTTGTGTATGCGCCGAGGAGCGCAGGTCCAGACGGATAAGGGCAAAAACGTGTTTGAGCCGAAGGCGAGTTGTTTTTGACCCCGTCTGGACCGAGCACCACAGGCTGCCCGTAGCGAAGCGAAGGGACGCAGACACCAGGGTCGCCTTTTCTTTTGCTTACTTTTCTTTTGGCGAAGCAAAAGAAAAGTGAGTTGCCGCCGGGCAACCCCCGGCCAACAACCCTCAGCAGAGAAAAAAACCAGCAAGAGAGCAGAGAGAGAGAGGAGAGAGGGAGAGAAGAGCGCGCAGTCGGCGCAAGACCCGACTAAGAATCCCGAACTTTCCCCCTCAACCCCTTCGTAGCAGACCTCAAACTCTTGCTCTCCAGCCGCCGCTGCCTGGACCCATAAGTAGGCTTGGTCGCCCGCCGCGCCTTCGGCGGCGTGGAAACGCCATCGACCACCTCCTGCAACCGGGCCAGCGCATCGGCGCGGTTCATCTCCTGCGTGCGGTGTTGCTGCGCTTTGATCACCAGCACGCCTTCCTGCGTGATGCGGCTGTCGGAAAGGGCCAGCAGGCGCTCCTTGATGGCATCGGGCAGCGAGGATGCGGCGATGTCAAAGCGCAGGTGCACCGCGCTGGAAACCTTGTTGACGTTCTGGCCGCCCGCGCCTTGGGCGCGTATGGCGCTGAACTCGACCTCGCGCTCGTCGACCGGAAATTTCGGCGGCGTGGCCATGCCCTGGTCGATCAATCAGCGCGCGGCGCTTCAGCCGGCCAGTTCGGCCAGACCGGCGATGGCCAGGGCGTAGCCCTTGACGCCGAAACCGGCCATGACGGCCTTGGCGGCCGGGGAAATATAGGAGTGGTGGCGGAAAGCCTCGCGCGCATGCACGTTGCTGATGTGCAGTTCGATCAGCGTCACGCCCGCGCCCTTGATGGCGTCGTGCAGGGCAACGCTGGTATGCGTGTAGGCGCCGGCATTGAGGACCACGCCGGCCAGCGTGCCGGCGGCCTGTGCGCGGCCTGCCTCGTGGATCGCATCGATCAGTGCGCCTTCGTGGTTGCTTTGCCGGAAGTCGAGTTTGAAACCGTGGGTTTTGCAGGCCTGGGTGCACAGTGCCTCGACGTCGGCCAGCGTCTGCGAGCCGTAGACGGCCGGCTCGCGGGTGCCCAGCAGGTTGAGGTTGGGRCCGTTGAGGACCAGGGCTGTTTTCATGAAGCAAGTCTTTCCAGGGGTTCAGGGTTGACGAGGGTTGGCTGCGAGGTCCCGCAGCATGACGGTTTCGCCGGTGGCGATCGAGCGCCGCACGGCTTCCACGGCCAGCAGGCTTTGCAGGGCGTCCGCGACGGTGATTATCGGCTCTGCCTTGCCGCCTATCAAATCGCAGAAATGGTCCAGTTGCGCCTCGAGCGGGTCCACCGCGTCCAGGGCCAGGGTTTTTTCGGTGAAGGGCGTCATCCAGCCGGGCTCGCCGCGGCTGTCGAGGCTGTGGGTCCAGCAGTGCAGGGTGGGAACGGCCAGCGAGCCCTGTGTGCCGGCAATAAAGTAGCAGTCTTGCGAGGCGTAGCGCGCATAGGCTGCATTCTCGCCCGAGGTCTGCTCCCAGCTGCGCGGCGAGGCCACGGTGTCCGAGAGCGTAAACGTGCCCAGCACGCCGCTGGCGAATTTCAGCGTCATCACGGCCGTGTCTTCCACCGCGAACTGCCGTACCGCGTTCGACGCGAGGGCGTGGACCGACTCCAGCTCGCCGCACAGGTAGCGCAGGTTGTCCATCTCGTGGATCAGGTTGATCAGGATGGGGCCGCCGCCGGCCTGCGTACGCCAGGCGCCTTGCTCGAAATAACTGGCCGGTTTGTAGAACTGCGCGCTGCCCGCCACCGTGACCACATGGCCCAGCAGGCCCGATTGAATGGCGCGCCGCGCCGCCTGCAGCGTGCCGCTGTGCCGCCTGTGGTGGCCCACCAGCATGGGTGTGGATTGCTTGGCCAGCGCGTCCGCCAGTTGCAGGCCGGCCTCCAGCGAATCGGCCACAGGTTTTTCAATCAGCGCCGGCACGCCCTGACTCGCGCAAGCCAGCGCACCGGGCACATGCAAATGATTGGGCGTGGCCAGGATCACGCCCTGGGGCCGGCTCGCGGCTGGCCCAGCGAACAGGGCCTCCAGGCTCTCAAAATGCGGCACGCCCAGGCTGGCGGCCAAGTCCCGCGAAGCCGGTTGCGGGTCCACCACGGCGCACAAGTGGGTACGCGGGCTGGCCTCGATGAGCTCGATATGCCGCCGGCCTATGACACCGGCGCCCGCGACCGCAATGCCCAGCACCGCCGCGGCTGGCTGTGCCATCTCAGCTCTGGCTTTCGAAAAAGCGCTCCAGCAATGCGGCAAAGGCAGCCGGCTGCTCGACCGCGCTCAGGTGCGCGGCCGGCAAGGTTTGAAGCTGGGCGCCCGGAATGCTTTTGCAAATCGCTTCGGACATGGCGACGGGCGTGGCCTCGTCGCGGGTGCCGGCGATCACCAGCGCGGGGCACTGAATGCCGCCATTGCTGGCGCGAAAGTCAATGCCGGCCACCGCCTCGCAGCTCGCGGCATAGGCGGCCGCGTCGGTCTCCACAAGCCGCTCTCGCAACGCCGCCACGCGTTGCTTGCCGCCGCCTGCTTCATCGGTGCGGAACTCAGGCGTGAACCAGCGCTGCAGCGCGCCGTCGGCAATCGCCCCCACGCCCTGGGCCAGCACCGTTTGCACGCGCGCCGCCCACATGGCCCGCGCCGCTTCGTCGTAATACATCGCGGCGTTGGCGACGGTGATGCTCTTGAGCAGTTGCGGGTGCTTCGCGGCCAGCGCCTGCGCGGTCATGCCCCCCATGCTCAGGCCCACAAAATGCACGGGGCCGCCGCCCTGCGCCGCGATAAAACCCGCCGCATCGTCGGCCAGCATGTCGATGGTGTACGGCCCCGCCACGGCTTCCGAGCGGCCGTGGCCGCGGTGGTCGTAACGCAGCACCGTGTAGCGCTGCCTGAGCACGGCGGCCACGCCGTCCCACATGCCGAGCTCGCAGCCCAGCGCGTGGCTGAGCACCACCACGGGGCCGTTGCCCTCCTTGACTGAGTGCAGATGGGTTTTTTTCATGCTTGGCTTTCCGGCAGCAGGCCTTTTTCGCGCAGGATCTCGCCGGCCAGCGCGAAAGCATGGTTGGCCGCGGGCACGCCGCAGTAGATGGCGGCCTGCAGAATGACTTCCTTGATCTCGTCGGGCGTGAGCCGCGATTCGGGCGGGCCGTCGAGTGCGGCGCGAACGTGCATGGTGAATTCTTCATAGGCCTTGAGCGCGATCATGGTCGACAGCACCATGAGGCGGCGCGTCTTGTCGCCCAGCGCCGGCCGGCCCCAGATTTCATTCCAGGCATAGCGCGTGATCAGGTCCTGGAACTCGCTGTTGAAGGCATTGCTCTTGGCGATGGACTTGTCCACCCAGGCATCGCCGAGCACACGCCGGCGGTTGACCATGCCCTTTTCGTTGTCGTTCATGGGGTCACCTTTGTTCGTTTGTTGTCATCGGCTTGCGAAACCAGCGCCTGCAGCGCATCGGCCTGGGCATGTGCCTGGCCGGCGGCCTGCGCCGCCAGTTCCGGGCTGAACCATTCGTCGGCCGCGTCTTGCGGTAGTTCGGCGCGCAAGGTGTCCAGGTTGGCGCGCATGCGCTTCGTATCCACCTGCAAGCCCGGCAGCGCCTGCGCCATGGCGCGCACCGAACCATGGGCCGACATCAGCAGCCCAGGCCACTCGGCCAATTCGGCCTGCCAGTTGCCCAGCGCGCGTTCGTGCTCCTGAGGCATGGCTGCCAGCAGGGCGGCCACGCGCTGCGGGGCGCGTGCGGCGGCGGCCAGCGCCACCATGCAGGCCACCGGGTTGCGTTTGTGCGGCATGGCCGAGGAACCGCCGCGCCCGGGCTCGGTCGGCTCGGCCAGTTCGCCAATCTCGTACTGGCCCATCAGCGAGATGTCCTTGGCGATCTTGCCCAGGCTGCCCACCAGCAAGCCCAGTTCACAGCCCAGTGCCACCCATTCGTCGCGCTGGGTGTGCCAGGGGAAGGCGCTGGCCTTGAGCTTCAAGTCCGCCGCCATGTGGGCAATGATTTGCGGGCCCTTGCCCTGCATTTGCGCCAGCGTACCCACCGCGCCGCCCAGTTGCACGGCCAATGCGTTGTCGGCGGCGACCCGCAGGCGCAGCAGGCTGCGCGCCAGCGGCGCGGCCCAGCCCGCGCATTTAAAACCAAAGCTCGTGACCGAGGCCGGCTGCATCAGGGTGCGTGCCATCACCGGGTCGGCCGCATGGCGGCGTGCCAGCACCAGCAGCGCGGCCACCGCCTTGCGGATATCGGCCTCCACCAGGTTCAGCGCATTGCGCGTCACCAGCGCCAGCGCGGTGTCGATGACGTCCTGCGAGGTGGAGCCGAAATGCACATAGCCCGCGGCGTCCTTGTTGAAGAGCGCCACGGTTTCCTTGAGGCTTTTGACCAGCGGAATCGCGATGCTGCCGGCGCGCCCGCTTTCGCGCACGATCTTGGCGACGTCGAACAGCTCGACCTTGCAGGTGCCGATGATGGATTTCGCGGCGGCCTCGGGGATCAGGCCGGCGCTGGCCTGGGCGCGCGCCAGCGAGGCCTCGAAGCGCAGCATGGCATCGAGGAAGTTGCGCTCGCTGAACGCATCCAGGACTTCGGGCGTGGAGAGGAAACCTTCAAAAATACTGCTCATTCCATGCGACTCTCAAAATAATCAAACCCGGCATAAGGCCTCGCCGCTCACCGCTCATCGTTTACCGCTTTAAACGCATCTGGTTGGGCAAGGGGACTGAACGGCGCAGCACGTCTTCACCCAGCCACAGGGCCGAGCGCCAGCCGCGCTCCGCCACCGAGGGCAAGGGCATCTGCTGGTAGTCGTCGTTGAACACCTCGAAGCTGTAGTCGCCGCGGTAGCCCAGGCCGTGCAGCCGGGTCACGAGGGTGGCCAGCGCCTCGCTGTGCACACCTTCGCCCGGGAACACGCGGAAATGCCGGGCCGTGGCGATGCGCTCCTCGACCGACTTGATCTCGGTCCACATGAAGTCGGCCAGCTGCACCAGGAAAATCTTGTCCGGGTCCAGGATGTCGAGTTCATCCAGCGAGGTGTTGGTGGCGAACATGTGGTACGAGTCGAAGCCCAGGCCCAGGTTGGGCATGTCGGCCTGGCAGATGATGTCCCAGGCCTGCGGAAATTCGTTGACCACGCGGCCCCAGGACAAGGCCTCATAGGCGATCTTGATGTTCATCGGGATCGCCAGCATGGCCAGCTTGCGCAAGTCCTTGACCAGCGCGGCGGTCTCGCCCGTGGCATGCACCGAGGTCGACGAGCACACCAGCAGCAGCCGGCAGTCCAGCGCGTGGCACATGCCCAGCATGGACTTGGCGATGTCCATCTTGTAGTCGTGCAGGTGGCCCGACAGGCCTTCAAAATCGCGCAGCACTTGAAAGCCCGTGACGCGCAGGCCGCTGGCGCGCACCTCGGCGACGGCCGCCTCCATGCCGTCGGGGTGGCCGACAATGTCCTTGGCTGCCAGCATGATCTGCGTGAAGCCGGCTTCGCGCACGGCCTTGAGCTTGGCCTCCAGCGGCCCCGCAAGCGAGATGGTGTCCATCCCGAAGTCGTCAATGTTTCCGCTGTAGTGGCTCATGGTATGCCGCCGTTCAGCGTTCGTTGTGGACCAGCTCGAAGCTCACGCTGCCCATCCAGGTTCGCGTGAGCGCGCCGCGGTCCTCGGTGTGCACGCCGCGCGATTCAACGAACTCCACGCCGCGCTTCGTGAGCTCGGCCACCGAAGCCAGCACGTCGGGGCTGCCCAGGCCCAGGCGCTGCAGGGCCTCGTCGCCCTCCACGTCCAGCACGCTGGCTTCGGGTTCTATCAGCTGCAGGTAAAAGCGCGAGGCCGCAGGGCAGGGGCTGCGCAAAATGCGGCCCTTGGGCAATATGCCGAAGCGCTGGTCGTCGGGCAGGTCGGTGAAGCCGAAGAGCTCGCGGTAGAACTCGGCCCAGTCCTCGGTGCGATCGTTGCCGATGTACTGCACGACACCGAAAAAATGCAGGCCGGCCACGGCGGGCGGATGCGGGTCCACCGTCGGGATGGGCACGAAGTCCACGTCGTAGATCGAAAAGGTCTCGTAGCGGTCGACAAAATAAATGCGGCTCTTGCCCACGCCGTGGATGGCGGGGATGTTGAGCTCCATCACCTCCACGCGCGAAGGCACGGCCCAGGCGCCGCGCTCCAGGGCGCGGCGGTAGGCTTCAGCCGCATCCCGCACGCGCAGCGCCACGGCGGCGATCGCCGGTTTGTCGGTGGGCGCGGCCCCGTCGGGCATGGCGGGGATGTGGGCGTTGACGATGACGTTCATGCCCCCCTGTCGGTACAGCATGACCTCGCGCGAGCGGTGCCGCGCCACAGGCCTGAAACCCATCATCTCCAGCACCTGGCCCAGGGCCTGCGGCTTGGAGGTGGTGTATTCAATGAACTCGATGCCGTCCATGCCCAGCGGGTTGGCGACTTCGGGGATGGCTTCGCGGTCGGCAGGGGCTTGTGTGGCCTTGCTCATGATGTTCTCCGGGTCAGGTGGTTCCAGACAATTTCACACGGTTCAAGCAGCTTTCACGGACGCGCCCGGCACATGGCCGCCGCCCAGGAAGAGGCGTTCGATGTTCGGGTCAGCCAGCAGTTCGGAGGCTTTTTTGTGCAGCACCAGCTGGCCCGATTCCAGCGCGATGGCGTCGTCCGATATCTTGAGCGCGCTCTTGACGTTCTGCTCCACCATCAGCACTGTCGTGCCCTGGGCCGCCAGCTTTTGCAGCAGCTTGAACACGTCCTGCACCACCATGGGAGACAGGCCGATGGAGGGCTCGTCGATCAGCAGTACCTTGGGGCGCAGCAGCAGCGCGCGGCCGATTTCAAGTTGCTTCTGCTCGCCGCCCGACAGCGCCGAAGCCTGTGAATGCAGGCGCTCCTTCACACGCGGGAAGAACTCCAGCACCTCGGGAATGCGCTCGTGGGTGGTCTTGGTGCCCAGCGTGATGCCGCCCAGTTCCAGGTTCTGGAACACCGTGAGCTGCCCGAACAGGTTGCGGCCCTGCGGCACAAAGGCAATGCCCTTGGCCAGCAGCTCTTTCTGGCTGGCGCCCGCGATCTCCTCGCCGTCCAGCAGGATGTGGCCCTGGCGCGGCTTGAGCAAGCCGAACAGCGTTTTGAGCACTGTTGATTTGCCCGCGCCGTTGGGGCCCAGCAGCAAGGTGATGGAGCCGCGCCTGACCTTGAAGGACAGGTTGTTGAGGATCATGAAATCCTTGTAACCCGCCACCACGTCGTCGAATTCGATGCAGATATTGCTGCTCATCTTCAATTTCCTAAATAGGCGTCCAGCACCTCTTTGTTGGAGCGGATCTCGGCCGGTGTGCCGATGGCCATGACTTTGCCCTCCACCATCACCATGATGCGGTGGCACAGGTCCATCACAAAATCCATGTTGTGCTCGATCACCACAAAAGAACTCTTGCGGCCGAACTTGGGGTTCTGGTTGAGTTCCTTGAGCAGCGAAGAGATCCCGCCCACCAGGCTGGGGTTCACGCCGGCGCAGGGTTCGTCGAGCAGCACCAGGTCGGGCTCGGCCATAAAGGCCATGGCGATGTCCACCAGTTTCTGCTGGCCGTAGCTCAGGGTGCCGGCCTGCTTGTCGGCCACATGGCGTATGCGGAACTGGTCGATCAGCGCGTCGGCCTTGTCGCCCAGGCCCGAATCGCCGGGTGCGAACATGCGGCTGAACATGCTGCCCTTGTGCTCCTGCGCAGCCACGATGAGGTTGTCGCGCACCGTCATCTTGCCGAAGACCTGCAGGGTCTGGAAGGTGCGGCCCACGCCGCGGCGGCTCAATTCGAGCGGTGACAGCCCGGTGATGTTCTGGCCGTTGAGTTCGATAGCACCCTCATTGGGTGTGATCTGTCCCAGCACGCTGTTGAACATGGTGGTCTTGCCCGAGCCGTTGGGGCCGATCACGCCGAAGATTTCGCCGGGCATGACTTCAAAGGACACGCCGCCCACGGCCTGGATGGCCCCATAGGCTTTCTTGAGCCCGGTGACTTTTAACAATGCATTGCTCATGATGCGGCTCCGATGCGGCCGGCGGCTGCCGCGCGCGCCTGTGATGCTTCCCGCGCTGCGCGCTTGCTCCTGATGCGGTCGGGAATGCTGAGCAAACCGTCAGGCAACCAGACCATCAGCAGCACCACGGCGGCGCCGAACATCGGCAAATACCAGTTGGACACCAGGGGCACGTCGCGCAGCCATTCCGGCAGCACCACACCCACAGCGGCGCCCACGACGGGGCCGAGGAAATAACCCGCGCCGCCCACGACCACCATCAGGTACAGCATGATGGATGCCGCCACGGCGAAGGGGCCCGGCTCGATGAACTGCACCAGCGAGGCGAACAGCGCACCCGCGATGCCCGCATAAGCCGCACCGATGGCAAAGCTCAGCAGCGTGTAGTTGCGGATGTTGATGCCCAGGCTTTCGGCGCGTATCGGGTTGTCGCGCAGCGCCGTGAAGGCCTTGCCCCAGGGCGAGCGCAGCAGGCCCCATAGCAGGCCGGCCATCATCACGGTGACCGCGAGCACGAAGTAGTAATAGGCCAGGTTGCCTTCGAGCGAATAGCCGAACAGCGAGGGCCGCGCGATGTTGTTGATGCCGAAGGTGCCGCCCGTGAGCCACTCCTCGTTGCGCATCACCAGCCAGACCGCGGTGTTGAAGCCCAGCGTGGCAAAAGCCAGGTAAATCGCCTGCACCCGCAGCGCCGGAAAGCCCAGGACCAGGCCGACGGCGAAGCAGATCAGCGCGGCGGCCGGCAGGCCCAGCCAGAAGCTGACGCCGGCTTTCATCAGGATGGCCACGGTGTACGCGCCTATGCCGAAGAAGGCCGCATGGCCCAGCGATTTCTGGCCCGCGTAGCCGACCGTGAGGTTCAGGCCCATGGTGGCGATGATGAACACCAGCCAGTAGGTCAGCAGGTAGATGCCGTAGTTCTTGAGGAACTGGGGCACGACCAGCACCAGCAGGGTCGCCAGCACACCCAGTGCCAGGGCGAATTTGTTCTCGGCGAGCTTCATACCTTGCGCTCCTCTTTTTTACCCAGCAGGCCTTGCGGCTTGAAGAGAATCACAACCATGAAAATCACCAGCGCGACGGCATCCTTGTAGGCGGGCGAGATGTAGGCCGAAGCGAGGTTTTCGCAGACTCCCACAATCAGGCCGCCCAGCAATGCGCCGCGCGAGTTGTTGAAGCCGCCGATGATGGCGGCGAAAAATGCCTTGGTGCCCAGGCCCTCGCCCATGTCGAACTTGGCGAGGTAGGTGGGCGTGACCAGCATGGCCGCCGCCACCGCCAGCACGGCGTTGATGGCGAAGGTGTAAAAAATCATGCGCGGCACATTGATGCCCAGCACCGAGGCGCTCTCGGTGTTTTGCGCCACCGCCTGCATGGCGCGGCCCGTCACGGTTTTGGCGAGGAAGGCCTGCGTCGCCATGACGATGACCATGGCCAGCGTGAAAGTGCCTATGTCCTGCAGGGTGATGGTCACCCCGGCGATGTTGAACAGCTTGTCGGCGAACAGGCTGGGGAAGGGATGGGCTTCGGCGCTGTAGCCGGCGCGCACGCCGTTGCGCAGGGCGATCGACAGGCCGATGGTGGCCACGACGATGGGCATCATCCCGTATTTGAAGAGCGGATCCACCACGCCGCGCTTGAAGACCCAGCCCAGCAGCAGCACGGCCAGCAGCACCGCCAGAACGAAGCTCACCAGCATGGGTGCGCCCAGCGAAATAAAGGCCAGCATCATGAAAGCCGGCAGCATGACAAATTCGCCCTGGGCGAAGTTGATGGTTCCCGAGGCCTGCCACAGCAGGGTAAAGCCCAGGGCCGCCAGCGCATAAATGCTGCCGGTGGCCAGGCCCGAGAAAAAGAGTTGGAGAAAGTCCGTCATGGAGAAGTCCGATGGTGGAGAAAGCCGGTTGTCGTCAGCGGAGGTTCCGGTGGGCGGGGCTTGCGCCCTGCCTCACCGGCGGCCGGCCCCGCGTGGCCGGCCTGGGGTTACGTCACTTCTTGGCGGCCGGCTTGGAGGCAGCCGGTTTGGGTACGGGTGCGGCGGACGCCAGCGGTATGGCCTTGCTCACGTCGCGGGTGGCCAGGCCCAAGGGCGGCACCATGTCGATGACTTCCTGCTTGCCGTTTTTGACTTCGACCATAAAGCTCATGCGGTCCAGGTCGCCCTTGTTGTCGAACTCGGTGTACATCAGCGCGCCGGGGTACTTGTCGGTGTTGACCTTCAGGCCCTTCATGGCTTCGGCGACGGCCTTGCGGTCCAGCTTGCCGGCCCTTTCAATCGCGGCTTTGAGCACGTAGACGCCGGAGTAGCCTTTCATGCCGTTGTGGTCGGAGATGTACTTGTACTCTTTCTCGAACTTGGCCTTGAAGGCGCGGATGGCGGGCACGGGGGCGTCCACCGTCAGGCCCACGTGGGCGATCGCGCCGTTGGCGGCTTCGCCGGCCAGCTCGATCACTTTCTGGCCGGTCAGCGTGGTCTCGCCGATGATGGGCTTGGTCCAGCCCTGCTTGCGCAGCTCGCGCAGCAGGCGCGCCGACTCTTCCTCGTTCGAATAGGCGAACACACCGTCCGCGTTGCTTTGCTTGGCGCGCAGCACGGCGGCCGAGAAGTCGACCTGGCCCGGTTCGGTGGAGATTTCAGCGAGGATCTTGGTCGGCGAGTTGGCCAGGGCCTTGCGGATCGAGTCCATGCCGCCTTTGCCGAAGTCGTTGTTCACATAGATGACGGCAATGCTCTTGAGCTTGGCCTGCTCGCTGATGTAGCGCGCCACCTTGGGCATGGCGGTCGCTTGCGTAAAGCTCGTGCGGAACACATAGGGATTGCCCTGCTCGGTGATGCTGGCCGCTTCACCGCCGGTGAAGTTGGGCACTTCGGCGCGTCGCGACTCGGCCATGCTGACCATGATGGAGCCGGAGAACACCGGGCCGAAGATGGCAAAGACATTGTCGTCAATGGCTTTTTGCGTCAGGCCCTTGGCCACGCCGGGGTTGCTTTGCGTGTCGGTGGTGGTGGTCTGGATTTTTTTGCCCAGGATGCCGCCGTTGGCGTTGATTTCCTTGACGGCGAGTTCCACGCCGTTCTTGAAGTTGGTACCCGCCGTGGCGCCGCCGCCGGACAGTTCCACGATGTTGGCGATCTTGATCACGTCTTGTGCGAAGCTGGCGGTGCCGGCCATGGCCAGCGCGCAGGCCGCGATCAGTTGAAGGGTGAATCGTTTTTGCATGCTTGTCTCCTCTGGTTAAAAATCAATGCGGTCCCAAATGGCAATAGACAAAAGACCATCAAAGGGCGGCCAACGGCGCACTCGCATGCGCCCCGGAAACCGTCGCCCGGCCGCCCGCCGGGATGCGCCGGATTTCACCCGCCATCGCGGCCGGGTACAAATGCTCGCGGATAAAGGTCGCGTCGCGGCGCACCGCTGCGGCGGCCTCGGCATAGCCGAAAAATTCCAGGTAGTCCGGCGCCTGCTGGATCAGCATCTCAAAACCGGGCTGGGCCACCAGGCCACGGCCGCGCACCGCGCGCACCAGGGGCGTCGGCTGGTTTTTCATGAGGATGTCGACCACGGCCGCATGCGGCGCCAGGCGCGACACGTCGCAGGGCAGCGGGTCTGCGGCCTGCAGGCCCAGGGGCGAGGCGTTGACGACCAGGTCGTAGCCCGAAGGATCGCTGCCGGCAGCGGCCAGCACACGCGTGCCCGCGGCCTGCGGCGCTGAGCCGATGTGCGCCGCAATGGCCTGGGCCTTGCCGGGCACCGGGTCGTAGAGTGCGATTTCGGCCGGGGCGCGGTTGCCGGCGATCGCCAGCGAGGCGGCAATCGCCGATGCGCCGCCGCCGGCGCCCAGCACCAGCACGCGCTTGCCGGCATAGGCCACGCCGAAGTAATCGAGCGAAGACACAAAACCCTTGCCGTCGAACAGCCCGCCTTCGAGGCTTCCGTCAGGGTTGCGGCGTATACCGTTGACGGCCCCGGCCACGCGGCCGTAGTCGTTGCAGTGCGACAGCAGGCCCATCACCAGCGACTTGTGGGGAATGGCCAGGAACATGCCCTTGATGTTCTTTGCCAGAAAGGCCGTGCGTACAAAGGTCTCGATGTCGCCGGCCGCCACATGCACGGGCACCAGCACGGCATTGATGCCCAGGGTTCTGAAGATCAGGTTGAAAACATCCGGCGCCCGGACCTGCTCCACCGGATCGCCGGGAATCAGGTAGACGTCGGTATTGCCCTGGACGGTTGGAAGCATGTCGAAGTTCGCCTTGTAATTCGCTGATCCGTTCGATGATCGATTAATCAGCGCTTGATGGCCTGAACTTTATAGGCCGATAAGGCTACTTCAAAGGAATATCCTTGATATTTGCGCGATCATCGATCAATAATGATCGACAATCGACCGAAACAAGGGTTAGACCTATGAACACCCCCAGCGCTTCCCAAGAGCCCGACGCCCTGCAGGCGCCCAGCCCGCCCGCGCTCGACAAGCGCGACTGGATCGCCGGCCTCGAAAAAGGCCTGGGCATCATTGAATGTTTTGACGACGCCAACCCGCGCCTGACAGCCAGCCAGGCCGGCGTGCGCTGCGGCATGACACGCACCGCGGCGCGCCGCTATCTGCTGACACTGGAACATCTGGGTTATGTGGCCAGCGACGGCAAGCTGTTCTGGCTCACGCCCCGCGTGCTCAGGCTGGGGCAGTCGTATCTGGAGTCGGCCCGGCTGCCGCGCATCGTCCAGCCTTTTTTGCAGCGCGTGACCGCCGGCACCCAGGAGAGCGCGTATGTCAGCGTGATGGACGGCGACGACATCGTCTACATCGCGCGAAACGGCTCCAGCCGCGCGATGAACACCGGCTACGTGCTGGGCTCGCGCGTGCAGGCCCAGGTCACGGCGGCAGGCATGTTGATGCTGTCCATGCGCGAGCCCGCCTGGCTCGAAAAATGGCTGGCCAGCCATGAGCTCAAGGCCTACACCTCCTACACCATCGCCAGCAAGGACCGGCTGAGGATAGAACTGGCCCGTGTGCGGGCGCAAGGCTGGGCGATTTCCGAGCAGCAGCTGGAGTTGAATTACCGCGGTATCGCCGTGCCCTTGCGCGACCGGCACGGCGACGTGGTGGGGGCGCTCAGTGTGACCATGCCCATGGGGCATGAGTCGAGTGAGGAGGCGGGGGGGAGGGTTTTGTCTGTCTTGCGCGAGACGGCGCAGGCGATGAGGAACTTGATTTAGCTTTCCGGTCGCTGGTCGGGAGTGAGGCCGGGTCTTGCTCCGGCCTTCGCGCTCTTCCTCTTCATCCTCCTCTTTACTCTGCTGAGGGTTGCTGGCCGGGTCTCGCCCCGGCGGGCGACTTACTTTCTTTTGCTTCGCCAAAAGAACGTAAGCAAAGAAAAGGCGACCCGCAGTCTGGGTCCCTGCGCTTCGCTACGGGCAACCTGCGGTGCTCGAGCCAAGCGGGGTCAAAAACAACTCGCCT